>NCDW01000121.1 GCA_002280395.1 Flavobacteriales bacterium 32-35-8 | reverse complement strand
GTTTTCCTTTAGATTTGTCCATTCATCAGCGGTGACGGATTGCGTTGCCAAAAAATTAATGAACTCTTGGTGTAATTCCTCAAATTGTTCCTTAGTAAGTCTTGTGTACTTCATAAAAAATTTTAATAAAAAAGCCCCAACACAGTTGAGGCTTTTAAAATATGTTATAAAAAATTAGTTTGCTTGCGCAACAACCTCGAAAGGTAAATCTACAGTTACCGCTCTGTGTAAACGTATAACAGCATTGTATTTGCCTGTACGTTTAATGGTTGCAACCGTGATGAATTTTTTATCAATTGTGTGTCCTTGTTTTTCTAAAGCTTCAGCTAAATCGATGTTGCCAACAGATCCAAATAATTTGTCACCTGCACCAACTTTAGCAGCTATTTTAATCTCCAATGCTTTTAAAGCATCAGCAATTTTAGTAGCTTCATCAATAATTTTCTTTTCTTTATAAGCTCTTTGCTTAAGGTTTTCTGCCAATACTTTTTTAGCAGAAGCTGTAGCCATAACAGCTTGTCCTTGAGGAATTAAAAAGTTTCTACCATAACCGTTCTTAACTGTTACAACATCGTCTTTAAATCCTAAATTTTCAACGTCTTGTTTTAATATAAGTTCCATAGTTATGCTATTTTATTTTAATAAATCCGCTACGTAAGGCATCAAAGCTAAGTGACGTGCTCTTTTTACAGCAACTGATACTTTTCTTTGAAACTTTAACGAAGTTCCTGTTAAACGTCTTGGCAAAATTTTACCTTGCTCATTTACAAATTTCAATAAGAAATCTGGGTCTTTATAATCTATGTATTTAATACCAGATTTTTTGAAACGACAATACTTTTTAGTTTTGTTGGTTTCTATGTTCAACGGGGTTAAATATCTAATTTCTCCGTCTTTTTTACCTTTAGATTGTTGTTCTATTGATGACATAATTAAGCTTTTTGTTTAAGTTTATCTCGTCTTCTTTCTGCCCAAGAAACAGCATGTTTATCTAACGCTACGGTTAAATAACGCATGAAACGCTCGTCACGTCTAAACTCTACTTCTAATTGGCCAATTACCTCACCGGCAACAGTGTACTCAAATAAGTGATAAAAACCACTTTTTTTGTTTTGAATAGGGTAAGCTAATTTTTTAAGCCCCCAATCTTCTTTTGATACCATCTTAGCGCCGTTAGAAACAAGAAAATCTTCGTATTTCTGTACTGTTTCCTTTATCTGGTCTTCAGATAAAACGGGATTTAAGATGAAAACAGTTTCATAATGATTCATAAAAATATATTTATTGTTAATAAATGGGTGCAAAAATAGTTATTATCTTAATATAAAACAACAAAAATTACAGTATATTTGATACAGGTTTAAAACGTTAAAAAAAAGTTAAATTAAACAGTTTAACGATGTTTTTTGGTTTTTAGCCGAATTTTTTGTACTATTGTCGATATCTTAACCGAAATAATAGAATGTTATGACTTTAAACTGTGTAGTAGTAGACGACTCAGCGATACAAAGGCTCTCAATTGTTAAGCTTGTAGAGAATCACCCCAATCTCAACTTAATAGCAGAGTACAGCAGCGCTTTAGAAACTAAAAATGGTTTAAACACCCATCAAGTTGACTTAATCTTTTTAGACATTGAAATGCCAGTGCTAAATGGATTTGAACTTTTAGACGTATTAAACAACAAACCCCAAATTATTTTTGTAACCGGTAAAACAGAATATGCCTTTAAAGCATTTAACTATGACGCTACCGATTACTTGCACAAACCAATTACTAGAGAACGTTTTAATGTTGCTGTTGAAAAAGCTTTAGAGCAACATAAATTAATACAAGACTTTAACGAAGAAGAGGGAGAACATATCTTTGTTAAGAGCAACCTTAAAAAACGCAAGGTCTATATTAAAGACATTAAGTGGATTGAGGCTCTTGGCGATTATGTGAAATTGGTAACGGAAGATAGTAGCCTTGTGGTATTATCTACCATGAAATCCTTTGAATCTGAATTGCCTGAAGGTAAGTTTTTAAGAATCCATAAATCGTACATCGTTAATCTGGATAAGATTGATAGATTCAACAGTAAAAATGTTGAAGTGGGCGCTTACGAAATTCCTTTAAGTAGAAATAAAAAGACACAACTTGTTGATGCTTTGAATAATATATAGAAGCTTGCTTCGTCAAACTGAACTTGTTTCAGTTTCTCATGATATTATATAAGGTGATGAGATCCTGACATGCGTCAGGATAGTTCAATTACGAAATTTGCAAACAAATTTCTATTTCACTAAAAGTTATCAACATTTAGAATTAACGTAACTGATCGAAAATCTTTAATACTTAAGAAGCTGTTATTAATTTTAATAACGGCTTCTTTTGTTTTTGATAAGGATTGTTTTTTTGGGATTTTCACCAAAATATTTTTATAAAACTGATTTCTTATACGGGATATGGGTGGCGATTCTGGTCCGAGAACATACTCACCAAAAACTTGTCGCAATGATTTTGCCAACCAAATGCCTGCGGCATCTACTTTTGTGTAATCTTTATGTTTTAATGTGATTTTAATTTGCTTATAAACGGGTGGATATTTAAAATGATGCCGCTCGTTCATTTGCTCATTGAACATGCTCAAATAATCATTATTGGAAACTTGCTGTAAAATAGCATGATATGGATTATAGGTTTGAATGAGCACCTTCCCTCTAACATCGGTTCGCCCTGCCCTTCCCGACACTTGTAACATTAACTGAAAACTACGTTCATGCGCCCTAAAATCGGGAAAGTTCAATAAGTTATCGGCATTCATAACCGCAACCAACTTCACATTTCTAAAATCCAAACCCTTGGTAAGCATTTGTGTGCCGACCAGAATATCGACTTCCAATTGCTCAAAAGCCGTTATTATTTTTTCATAGCCATATTTACCACGTGTCGTATCTAAATCCATGCGAGCCACTTTATAATCTGGAAATAATACTTTCACTTCTTCCTCAATTTGCTCGGTTCCAAAACCTTTACTATCCAAATCAGGACTTCCGCAAGATATACATGTTTTCAGCATGGGCGTCATATAACCACAATAATGGCAACGCAATTGGTCTCTATATTGGTGATAGGTTAAACTAACATCACAATTAGGACATTGCGGTGCATGGCCGCAGGTATTACATTCTACTATGGGCGAAAATCCCCGTCGGTTTTGAAATAATATAATTTGGTGTCCGTTCTTCAAAGCATCTGCCATTTCTTCAATGAGTCGGTCGCTAAAATGCCCTTTCATTAATTTACGTTTGTGCTTATCCTTAATATCTACCAATTCAATATCGGGCATCAACACATTGTTATAGCGCTGATTGATTTCAACCAAACCATATTTATTTTGTTGTGCATTATAATAACTCTCCAGGCTTGGCGTGGCAGAACCCAATAATGTTTTAGCGCGATGGATATTTGCCAAAACTACAGCCGTATCGCGTGCATGATAGCGTGGCGCAGGATCAAATTGTTTGAATGACTGCTCGTGCTCTTCATCAACTATAATCAATCCTAAATTGTTGAATGGCAAAAATATAGACGAACGGGCTCCCAGAACGATTTGCGCTTTCGCAGCATTTTTTAATACATTGTTCCAAACTTCAACACGCTCGTGAGTAGAATATCTGGAATGGAAAACAGAAACCTGTTCCCCAAAATAATTTTGAAGGCGCGTTATCAATTGTGTTGTTAAAGCGATTTCCGGCAATAAATACAACACTTGTTTGCCTTTATGTAAGGCTTCTTCAATAAGCTTCACATAGACTTCGGTTTTACCTGAAGATGTGACGCCATGAAGTAAAGTGATGTTATGCGTTGTAAAAGATTCTTTAATTTCCTTTAAGGCAATGGTTTGATAGTCGTTTAAGTTTTTTGAATCCTCGTTGGCATCGCCAGAATATTGGATTCTATCTGTCTGGATATGATACTCTTCTAAAATGCTTTTATCAACTAATGCTTTTATTATGGAAGGAGAGGCATCACTTTCCTTAGACAAATCAGCTACTTTTACAGGTTTTTTTGTTTTAGCCGAAATGGAAAACAAAGTCATAATAACTTGACGCTGTTTTGGCGCATTGTTTAAATCATCCAGCAATTTATGAAGTGCTGCATCTGAAGAAAAATGAGTGTGCAACTTTACGTAACGCACCAACTTCGGAATATACTTTTCATAAACCTCTTCATCTAACTGAATGGCGTTTTTTTCCAACAACCTATTGATAACAGGCAGGACATTTTTTTTATCAAGAATATTAACGAGGTCGTGTATTTTTAATGAAGATTGATGGTGCAACGCTTCGTAAACCAGAAATTCATCATCTTTTAAAGTAGATTCATCAATGTCTTTAATAGTATTTTTACTAATAATGGTTTCACTTTCTAAAATAAAAGCATTTGGCAAAGCCGCCCGCATCACATCGCCCAAAGTGCACATATAATATTCCGCTATCCAATGCCATAATTGTAACTGCTTTTCATTGACAATGGGCGCATCATCCAAAATTTGATGAATTTCTTTCGCCTCATAAGCCATTGGTGCGTCGTTATGTATATTGTAAACAATTCCGGTATAAATTTTCGATTTTCCAAAAGGAACCGATACGCGCATACCTATTTTCAAAAAGTCTGATTCCGCTTTTGTAATGCTGTAAGTGAACAGTTTTTGAAGCGGAATAGGAATGATTACATCAATAAAATATGGCATGGCTATTTCCTTTTTCTAAGTCGGTTTAAAGACACATTTAATTCGTAGCCCAAAAGCAGGACATTCGCATTGAGCCATAGATAAAACATTAATATTAAAAGCGCTCCAATAGAACCATACAACTTATTATAATTGCTAAAGCTTTCAATGTAAACACCAAATAGAAATGATAAAAGTGCCACGAGCAATGTTGTAAATAGGGCGCCTACGGAAAAGAATTTAGAATCTTTCCCTTCCCTGGTGCCAAAATAATATAATGTTGCAGTAGCTAAATAAACCATGATAATTGAAAATACATATTTTACCGCATTGGTCCAAAATACTAATTGAGACTTTTCGTCGTAACCATCATTAATGCTTAACAATAATTTTTCAACGACATAAATTTGAAAATAACCCAAGAATACAATCATTATAATGAACAAAAATGACAATATCAAGGCAATACTCAAAGCATATAAATATTGTCGGAATATATTTCTTGATATATGACTGTGATAAGAATTTTCAAAACCAGAAAATAAGGCACTCACGCCGTTTGCCATTAAAGCAATAGATAAAATAAAAACAGAAGACAGTAACCCCCCCCTTTGCGATTGGTCTATATTCTCAAAAATGTTTTCAAAGAAAAAATCTGATGTACTAGGCGGCAAATAAGACTCCAAAAATTTTAAAAAGTCGATTTTAAAATCATCGATGGGTACATAAGGTATAATTATGAGAACAAACAACAAGAAAGGAAACAATGCCATAAAAAAGTTAAAAGCGATAGCACTTGCTCTTGTTGTTAAAGCCCCTTTTACAATACCAGTGACATATAATTCTAACAAATCATATAAGGACAATCCTTCCAGACCTGGTAATTTAAATCGTTTAAAAAAACGAACCAATACATTTAAAACAGGAATTTCAGCTAACTTGTCCTCTAGTGGTTTGGTCATTAATAATTTGCATAAGGGTTTAAAGCAAAGTTATTAAAATAAAGAGTTTTATAACCTCTGTAACTAATTAAACTAGTTAGATATTTAAAAATTACTTTATAGCTTTTAAGCTTAAATCCATATTGTGGACAGAATGTGTTAGCGCTCCACATGAGATGTAATTTACGCCACACTCAGCATAATGCCTAATGGTATCTTCATTAATGTTCCCAGAAGATTCCGTTAAACATTTATCACCAATCAATTTTACTGCTTTTTTAGTGTCTTCGTAATCAAAATTATCAATTAAAATCCTGTAAACACCATCGTTTTGTAATATCTCTTTAACCTCTGTTAAGTCTCTGGCTTCGACCATGATTTTTAAATCTTTCCCTGTCTCATTAAGATATTCCTTGGTCATTTCAATAGCTCTTGTGATGCCACCAGCGAAATCTATATGATTGTCTTTTAACATGATCATATCAAATAAACCAAATCTGTGGTTTTCTCCACCACCAATCTTCACGGCCCATTTTTCAAGCATTCTGATACCTGGCGTGGTTTTTCTAGTGTCTAAAATTCGTGTTTTTGTGCCTTTCAACAAATCTGCGAACTTTCTAGTTTTGGTAGCAATAGCACTCATTCGCTGCATACCATTTAAAACGGTACGTTCGCACTTTAATATAGATTGTGGCGACCCTTCAACATACAATACCACATCACCATAAGTCACTTCAGAGCCGTCTTCTATAAGAATATCTACTTTCAAGGTTTTATCTACATAAGCAAAAACACGTTTAGCATAGTTAACCCCAGCTATAATCCCTTTATCCTTAACTAAAAGTTTCGCTTTTCCTCTTGCAGTTTCAGGAATACATGCCAAAGAGCTATGATCGCCGTCACCTACATCTTCTCGTATAGCATTAGAAATTATTAATTCAATTTCGTATTCAAATTGTTCTTTGGTTATCATTATTTAGAAAGTTTGCGCTAAAATAAGAAATTGATTGGCTAATTGAAATTTTGCAATTACGAATTTTGTATTTTTTTTAAATTTAAATCCATTATTCATAAATAGTAAATACTAATTTTGCCACATGACTATTAAGCTACTTGCCATTGGGAAAACAGATGACAAAGAATTGAAATCTTTAATAGAGGGTTATGCCAAACGTTTATCCTTTTATGTTAATTTTCAGTTGGATATTATCCCCGATTTAAAAAATGCCAAGAATTTGAGCGAGAGTCAGCAAAAACAAAAAGAAGGCG
>NCDW01000120.1 GCA_002280395.1 Flavobacteriales bacterium 32-35-8 | reverse complement strand
TTAAACTTGTTGAAGAAACGGAAAATGAAGTTATTATTCCGAGAGGATTTATCGGAAAAATGTTGCGCTTTTGCAAAGAACAAAACTTGGATTTTGATTTTCAAGACAACCGAAAACTAAAAGAAGAAATCGAATATTCGTTCAATGCTAATCTACGAAATCATCAAGAAAAGGTTATTGAAACAGTTTCAAAAAAGGATTTTGGTGTTATCAATGCTCCGCCTGGTTCAGGTAAAACCATTATGGGTTTGAAGATTATTGCAGATAAAAAACAACCAGTTTTAATCGTTGTTCACCGCAAACAATTATTGGAACAATGGCAGGAACGGATTCAGACATTTCTCGGAATTCCTAAACACGAAATCGGCATTATCGGTCAGGGAAAAGCAAAGATTGGAAAACAAATTACCGTAGCAACCATTCAAAGTTTACCGAAACAAATTGAGCAAATAAAAAATCAATTCGGAACTATCTTGGTGGATGAATGTCATCATATTCCCGCTGAAACATTCCGTAATTCGATAGAGAAATTAAATACATTTTATCTGTATGGATTGACAGCAACTCCATTCAGAAAATACAATGACGACAAACTAATTTTTGTTTTTCTTGGAGAAATAATTTCGGAAATATCCAGTAATGAAATTGAAAATTTTAAACACGCTCAAATTATTGTTAGAAACACTAATTTGGATGTTCCTTTCAATTCCAAAACAGATAATTTTGAAACACTTTCAAAGATTCTGGTTCACGATTCAGAACGGAATAAACTCATTATTAAAGATATAGAAAATGAGCTTTTCAAAGGAAAACGAATTGCTATTATCACAGAAAGGAAAGAGCATATTGATACGCTTTACCTTTTTCTGAAACAAACTTACGAAGTCATTACGCTAAGCGGAGATGATTCAGACAACAATAAAAAATCTAAATGGCAGACTTTACAGCAAGGTAATTTTCAGGTATTGATAACCACAGGACAATATTTTGGAGAAGGTTCAGATTTATCAAATATCAGTTCCTTGTTTTTGGTGTATCCTTTTTCTTTCAAAGGTAAACTGACCCAATATATAGGTCGTGTGCAACGTTCGGAAATCAATCCGACAATCTATGATTATCGAGACATAAAAATTGATTACCTAAACAAACTATTTTTAAAGAGAAATACGTATTATCGTCAGATAGCTAGGCAAGCAAGTTTGTTTGATGAGCCAACCGAATTTATTCCAGAAAGACAAAATTTAATCATTGAAAAACAAATCAAAATAGCGATAGAAGATTTGGATTTCAGATACGGTAATATTGGTTTTGAATACATTGATAAAGAAAGCAACCAACGTTTCGACTTTGAAATTGAAAACGAAGAATTTAGACCTGAATTTGAAGTGTTGAAACCTTATTTTATTAAGGTTTTGAAATTAAAATCTGTTATGATTGATATTTATGCCGAAATAGAAAATGGTGTGATTTTATCTCAATTAGCAACTTCCACCGATATTGAGAATATCAATAAGGAAATTATAGAGAGTGTAAAGTTCCAATTCTTGAACAAAAGTTTCATTGGTCAGATTCCGACATCGAAACAAAATATTTTTGCAACAAATGAACTTCCAAATAATCAAAATATTTACACCAATGCTGAAAGTGTTTTGGTGGATTTGCTAAAAGTAAAACAATACAAACACTCCAAACACATTCAGTTTTTGGCTGACAGACACGAGCGCAATGTAATGAAACTACGGTTCGTTTTACAACCGTTCTCGTTTGTCTTTTTGTTAGCAGGCGAACAAAACTATCATATCATTTTAGAAACATTAGACACCGAAGAAGCAACCTATATTTGGCATACAGATAAAAGTAAATCTGCACTGATTGACACCATAAAACATATCGACATAGAACTAATGATCATAAAAGAAAAAGGACGACAAGCCTATTTGGAAACCAATCCACAAAGTTTTTCAAGAATCGTTCACGATTATTCAGACAATAATAAAGGATTTATAATTTGGAAAGGATTGTTGGAAGAACGTATAATCTAAGAAACAGCTATTTTACACGAGCGATCGTATAATAATTTTGAAACAATATTTTACAAAACACTATCATTTTATATATTTGCTATGAGCTAACGGAAACACGTTGAAAAGCAAAGCAATAAGCACCGTTACCAAATCGTTACCTGACTTTTTTGATAATCTTTATAAAAGCTTAGTATTCAACCGATACAGCTTTTTCCTGAAAACTTTAAAATAAAAAATGTCAACAAAATATAAAGTAACAACTACTGAAGATGCCTATTTTGTAACCATAACAACAGTGGGTTGGATTGATGTATTTACGAGATTGAATCAAAAAGAATCAATTATCAAAGCCTTACAATTTTGTTAAAAGAACAAAGGTTTAGAGATTTATGCGTATTGCATCATGACAAGCCATATTCACTTGCTTTGTATAGCGACAAATGGTTTCGTAATGTCAGATGTCATGCGAGATTTTAAAAGATTTACTTCCAAGAAAATCATTAAAATAATTCAAGAAGAACCAGAGAGCCGAAGATAATGGATGTTGGAATATTTTAGAAAAGTATTTGAGCATTTAAAAAAAGAACAAAAATATAAAGTATGGCAGAACGGCTATCATGCAGAGCATATTTATAGCAATAAAATCATTCGTCAAAACTAGATTATATTCATAATAATCCTTTAAAAGAGAAAATTGTTACTTTATCAGAAGATTATTGTTATAAATAAATCAGGTTTTTTCGGAAGAGTTGTAGGGAATTGAACTTTGAATAAATTATTAAATTGTATTATTGATTTTTAAAGAAAGAATATTAGTGTTAATTTAATAAAAAAATATTTCCCTTATGATTGAATTTAACGAAAATTATGTAGAGATTTTAATATACTCAACTTACTACAAAGTCCTTGTTAAGCATATTGAAGAATTATATCCCTTAGTGTATCAGGGCTTGTGTTTGCATTCGCTTTTGGAACAATACGTAGAGCCTAAGATAATTGAAGTTTTAAAATTAGAGATTGAATACAGGAAGCAAAATTATCCTCTTAGCGGATGTACCGAATTAGCCTATAAAGATATTTATGATTTAATCAATGATGAACTTGAAGAATATGAAATAGAAGAATATTTGAAACAATTTGATTTAGATCTAAATCCTGTTATTGATACGGCGGGTATTTAGTCTAAGCTTGATTTAAAAGGAAAAGAGGCTTTCTTTTGAGAGAGCCTCTTTATGAATTTTAGGTTTTTATCAATGATTTTCTTTGATTTCCTGATGCCACTTTTTATAAAATTTTAAGTTTTTAGGATTCTGTTGAAAAAAGGTATTTAAATCCGAAATCTTACTTTGGAGTTCGGAATTTTTGTTTTGTAGCTCTACCAACTCACTTGATTTGGTGCTTTTTTTGATAGCTATGTAAATTGAAACTCCTGTAGTAAGAAAGAAACAAAAGTTTAAAATCAATAGATAATGTAAGTTTCGGCTATTAAATTTTTGCAATGGTTTCTGAAAGTTTTTACAACTTTCGTCGATTAGCTGTATGTGTTTTTGAGATTGTAAATTTATTTTTTCAAGATACTGCTCTTGATTAATTATAATATCAGTTAAATCAGGTTTGATATTAATACTGCCTATCTTTTTTTCAAAGCTTTGATGTACTTGAGTGTTTTTTTTAAGATTAGAATTTAAAGTGGCAGTAGCTTGAATATATAATTCTATCCACTCATCTAATGTAAGTTGTTTTTTTTCCATGATCTTATCTTTTAAAATTCTTTTTCTTTTTTCGCTTTTTTAAATTTTCATCATCATCATCATTGCTTATTGGGATAGTTGAAACCGATGAGTTGGAAAATATAAAATCATTATCAGCATTAATTGAAATAGATTGGGTCTCATTATGACTGAATTTGTGTTCATTTCTATTTAAGAATAGCTCATTTAATTTGAGGTTACGATCTACTTCGCTTGCTTTCAAATTTGTTCCGGTAGAAAAATCTAAAAATCTGAATCCTTGTATTTGTCCTTGTTTGTTAATTGTTGGGATTAATTCTATTGATTTTGTGAGTAAGAGTCTTTTGTAGTCGTTTAAGGTTCTGGGGTTTTGTTTTAATACATCTAAATGAGCTGTTTTAATACGTTGTTTTATGTCTTTATTTAATATGGCATTCTTGGATTCGTTTTTATGTTTTAATTCTCGTGCAGACGTTATTCCGTTTTTAAGAGCAACCCGATGTGCTGCATGTTGTGCTCTTTTTCCAATAAAGTTATCTTGCATTAGTTTGCCGTTTTCTTGAACCCGATTTAATAGCACATGGATGTGTTTATGTTCTTTTTCATTGTGAACAAAAGCTATGTATTGTTGCCTATTCGGGTCAAGATTTAATTCAGTTAAAAAATCTTTAGTAATTGCTATTAACTCTGTATCAGATAGTTTTTTGCCATCATCTACTGTTGGTGAAAGTACAATTGAAATAGTGTTGTTACTACATTTTAAGTTCTGCTTCTGAATGATGTTCATGTTTTCGTATAACTCTTTTGATGTAGAGCCACTTATGCCGTTTCGGGTTAATTCATATCCCTTTTTATCGTTTATTACGTAATTAAATAATGCTGTCCCTCCTGGACAAGCTGAAGCTTTTCCAATCATATTATTTTAGTTTGTTTAAATGGGTTTGTATTAATTTTGTAGTTTCAACACATGCTTCTTTTACACCTGTTGTGTCTCCTAGTTTGAATAAGTTCCCAATTCTTCTAAAGTAATCGGCATATTGATTCAAGTGTTTGTAAACTAATATTTCGTCTTCTGTAAGTTTATAGGAGAGTTGATATCCCATTGCTGTGTTTCGTAGAAATTCAGAAATGGTGGTTCCGCTTTTTAATGCTTTATTTTGAATTATGAGGTACTCAGTATGAGTTACTCGGAATTCTATTTTCTTTATTCTTTTCATAGTTCTGTTTTTTCTTTTGCGACTATCGGGAGTAAAAGCGAGGAGTTTTTGTCAGGACAGCCCTTTTGCTGTCCTGACAAGCACACATCTCGATGAATTTATCTTCATTTGATTGAGTCAAGTTTTAATAAATGATTAAGTAATGATTTGAAATCATTTCAGATTACAAGTAAATAAGCTTGGGTTTTATTTCCCTTTTGTTATTTGTTAGTGTTGAACAAAAGGGAAGTAAAAAGAGATTCTAAAAATCAGTTAATAATTAAAATTGGGTTTAGTTTAGTTTATTATATATATACATGGACTAAACTAAACCAGTTTTAGTCATGGAAGTTTGGGTTGTATTTATATGTAGTTCCTTCCTTGATAATCATTCTTTTGTTTTCGAGAAACGTTTTTAAATCCTTTGCTTTGTTTTCACCAAATACATATCCTATAGAAGCATATTTCTCACGAAGACCGTTTATCAGTTCTTTGTATTTTAAAGTTTTTAATTCTAGAAATAATGATTCTAAAGCTTCTTTGTGTTTTTCTTGTGAAACTTCTAAATAGTCGAAACTTTTTCTGTCTGATTTTGTTGGACGATAATTTTCTACTAATACAGGTAGGCTAGTTTCGTCTATTGTAAAAGCAAAAGGTTCAAATTCTATATCACGAATATTTGAAGCGGAAACATAGCTAGTATTGGTATCGTGTTCGTCCTTTGTTACCTTAAGAATAGTTTCTGCTTTGTTGTTAAGTTCTGTTCCTAAATGTCCTCTGGTATTGTCATCAGTTTTGTTTAGATGTAGTACAGTATGTATATGTAGTTTGTACTCATCAGTCCATTGCATAAATTTTGTTATTAAATTAGTTGCTTCACTTGGACTGTTAATATCATAAGCTAAATCTCTAACGCCATCAATTACAACTAAACCTAATCCTTCAGTATTTCTAATTGCTTCTTCTATAATCGCAATTCTGGTTTCAGGAGTAAATCTTCTGAGAGAAAGAAATTCTAAATTTTCAGGATGAATTTTGTTTGATATTTCAGCTAATTCTACGATTCTATTGAGTACTAACTGGCAATGAAATGGACTTTGTTCAGTATCTATATAAAGTATTTTGCTTTTGCCTTCTGGAAAAGAGGATTTATAATTTAGCACTAAATCATTAATTAAGGCTGAGGCTACTATTGCTGTGATATTAAAAGTTTTTTTACTTTTTGCTTTTCCAGTTGAAGCACTAAAGTTTCCTAAAGTTCCAATTATAGAATCATTAATTTTTAGAATAACTGGAGGGTATTCGAAATCATCGGTTATTCTCAGTCTTGAAGAATGCCAAAGTTGAGTTACATTGGAATCCATTTTATTGTTGTTTTCCATGCTTCTACTTATTGTCTTTAATTTTTCTTCCAGCTAACTCAAGCGCAAGTTCAGCATCAACAATTATTTTACGACCAATTTGAGTTATGGCTTTGTCAATTCTTTTGCTTGATTTTATGCGATTTGCTGTTGCTATACTACAGTTAAAAAGTTTAGCTATACCTAACATGCCATAGACAACTTTTTTAGGTTTGTCTGATGTCTCAAATGGGTGTTTGCTAATTTGTAGAGAATTATTTTGAAGTAATAAAAACTCTTCTCCAGTCATTTGCCAAAGTGGCTTTTGTTTTAAATCTGTGATTTCCATTTTCTAAAATGTTATGTGAAACAAATAGCCTTGTACTTCGGCTTGTGATGTTCGAACATGACAAATTTAGAGATGGGTGATGGTGGTGAGTAGGTGGTTTTTTTAAAATATTTAACCTGTATCAGAACAAAAAAAGCCACTTTTCAAAATTGAAAAGTGGTTTTAAAGTGGTTTTTAGAGTTCAATAATACTTTATGATATCTGTTTTATTGATTTTGTTTAATTAGGAGGTCAATTTTTCTTGCAAAATCTTTTAATGTGTCAGATTGCGGATGCGGTCGGTCTCGGCGCAGATCAACTGCGTAAGGGCGCGGTCTTCGTCGGAGAGGCCGGGCTC
>NCDW01000119.1 GCA_002280395.1 Flavobacteriales bacterium 32-35-8 | reverse complement strand
ATACTCAAATTCCAAAAGTTATTGGTTATGAAAAAGTTGCCACTTTAACTGATAATAGTGAATTATATGAAGCCGTCAAATATTTCTGGAATAATGTTTCACAAACAAGAACTGTCGCTTTTGGCGGAAATAGTGTAGGCGAACATTTCAATCCTGTAAATGATTTTAGCGGAATGATAAAATCCAACGAAGGTCCAGAAACATGTAATTCATATAACATGCTCCGCTTAAGCAAAGCCTTGTACTTTAATAATAATGACGTGTCTTATTTAGACTTTTATGAGCGTACCCTTTACAACCATATTTTATCGAGCCAACATCCTGAAAAAGGTGGCTTTGTATATTTTACACCCATACGTCCCAACCACTACAGAGTGTATTCACAACCAGAAACAAGCATGTGGTGCTGTGTAGGTTCTGGTTTAGAAAATCACACGAAGTATGGCGAACTCGTTTATAGCCATAACAATAAAGATGTATTTGTGAATTTGTTTATTCCTTCTACGTTAAATTGGAAAGAAAAAGGGATTAAGTTGACTCAAAATACTAAATTCCCTTATGAAAATCAGTCGGAAACAGTCTTAAATCTTCAAAAAAAACAAACATTCTCTTTAAATATTCGTCAGCCAAAATGGGCAGAGAATTTTGAAATTTCAGTAAACGGAAAAATTCAAAAAACACAAGGGAATCCATCTGGTTACATCAGTATCAACAGAACATGGAAATCTGGAGACAAAATTGTCATCAAATTTAAGACTTCCACCCATTTAGAAAATCTACCAGATGGTTCCAACTGGGTAGCATTTGTTGATGGACCTATTGTTTTAGCTGCAAAAACCTCAACAGAAGATTTAGACGGTTTATTTGCAGACGATAGCCGAATGGGACACGCCACACATGGCAAATACATTCCTTTAGATCAAGCTTATGCTTTGGTGGGTAGCAAGGACACTTATCTTTCTAAAATCAAGGAGGTTGGAAATCGTCGTTTCAGTTTGGATTCTTTAGAACTGCAACCATTTTTTGAAATACACGATGCACGTTACCAAATGTATTTTCAAACGTATAGCCAAGAAGACTATAAAGAAAAACAAGCCTTACTAAAACAACAAGAAATAGAGGCAGCAGCTCTTGAAGCTAAAACTGTGGATAAAGTAAACTGTGGCGAACAACAACCAGAGGTCGGTCATTTATACAAAGGAGAAAAAAGCAACTCTGGGTTTAGTGATGATAAATTTTGGAGAAGCACTCGTGGCTATATGTCTTACCAACTTTCAAATAAAAACCTAGAAGGTAAGTTTTTAGAGATTACCGTATTGGATGAACTAAAATTAGATAATGTTGACATTTTTATCAATGAAAAACCAGCCAATATCATTTCAACAAAAGACAAAACTATCAGAATAAATATAGAAAAAATAGATGTTGTGAATTTAAAAATCACGTCAACCAATGATAAACCAACCCCAAGGTTTTACGAAATACGAATCTTAAAAGAATAAAAATAAAGTTATAATAAAATATCAATGAAAATACTTTTCAAATTCACACTAATTTTAAGCTTATTAATTGCTTGTACTGCGAATGCTCAAAGTAATAAAGCTGAAAATCCCATAATTTTTGCTGATGTACCAGACGCATCCATGGTTCGTGTGGGCGATACCTATTACATGAGCAGCACAACCATGCACATGAGTCCGGGATTACCCATTATGAAATCTAAGGATTTAGTAAATTGGGAACTCATCAATTATGGCTACGAAACGCTTGGCAACAATGATGAACTTGATTTAGAAAATGGCAAAAATATGTATGGTAGAGGCTCTTGGGCCAGTTGTATTCGATACCACAACGGATCATTTTATATTAGTACCTTTTCTGCAACAACCGGAAAAACTTATATTTTCCATACCAAAGATCTTGAAAAAGGCCCTTTGAATAAAATAGAATTTAAGCCTTCTTACCATGACAACACTATCTTTTTTGATGATGATGGCAAAATATACATGATTTGGGCAGCTGGAAAACTTAATATAGTAGAGCTAAAAGATGATCTTTCTGGTGTTAAGGAAGGAACAGAACGTGTTTTAATAGAAAACGCCAGTGCTCCAGCAGGAACTAATATCATGCTTGGTGCTGAAGGTTCTCAGCTTTTTAAAGTCAATGGCAAATATTACCTATTTAATATTACTTGGCCTAGGGGTGGCATGCGTACTGTGGTTATTCACCGAGCGGACAACATCAATGGTCCGTGGGAAGGCAAAGTTGGTCTACAAGATTTAGGTGTTGCGCAAGGCGGACTTATTGACACACCTGATGGCAGATGGTTCTCTTATTTATTTAGGGATTATGGCGGTGTTGGTCGTATTCCTTATATCGTTCCTGTAAAATGGGAAGATGGGTGGCCTATTTTGGGTGAAGATGGCAAAGTGCCTCAGTATCTTGATCTTCCTGCGAGTAAAGGCATGATTCCAGGGATTGTGCATTCAGATGATTTTACACGCAAGAAAAAAGATAAAGATTTACCATTGGTTTGGCAATGGAACCACAATCCAGATAATTCACTTTGGTCCGTTAGGGAACGAAAAGGTTATTTAAGATTAAAAACCGGAAGAATTGATACCAGTTTTGTGCAAGCAAAAAACACATTAACACAACGTACCATTGGTCCAGAAAGCACAGGTTCTACATCACTTGATGTATCAAAAATGAAAGATGGTGATTTTGCAGGCTTATGTTTGTTACAAAAAGAATTTGGTTTGGTTGGTGTGAAGTTAGAAAATAGAACAAAAAAAATAGTGATGGTGAGTGCTGCTGGCAATGCCATTAAAGAACTTGAAAACGTTCCTTTAAACCAAAACAACATCTATTTTAAAGCCGAATGCAATTTTAAAGATAAAACCGATAAAGCTAATTTCTTTTACAGTTTGGATGGGAAATCCTGGACACGTATTGGAGAAACCATAAATATGCCTTACACACTCCCACATTTTATGGGATATAGATTTGGTCTGTTCAATTATGCGACAAAAAATGTAGGTGGTTATGTAGATTTTGATTATTTCAATATAGATGATCGTATCTCCAGTAATTAGTAAAATGTGAAATCAATTTCACTTATATAAAAACATGAGTTATGAACTCGCTAACTAAACTACAAACAAAATGCCTATGGTTTTTATCCATGGGCTTATTGGGTATATTACCTTTAAACGCCCAACAATTCCCTTTTCAAAATCCTGAACTAAGTTCTGAGGAACGCGCCAAAGATTTAATTTCCCGTTTAACCATTGAAGAAAAAGCGGCGTTGATGTGCGATCAATCCGACCCGATACCACGATTGGGCATCAAGAAATTCAATTGGTGGAGTGAAGCCCTGCATGGCTACGCAAATAATGATAATGTGACTGTATTTCCAGAACCCATTGGTATGGCTGCGTCATTTGACCATGAATTGGTCTATCGTGTTTTTGATGCGGTTTCAGATGAGGCACGAGCAAAATACAACCAATGGATTAAAGACGGAAATGAAAATAAACGTTTTTTGAGTTTGTCGGTTTGGACACCAAATGTGAATATTTTTCGGGATCCGCGTTGGGGTCGTGGTCAAGAAACCTATGGCGAAGATCCTTATCTAACATCCTTAATGGGTGTTTCAGTTGTTAAAGGGTTGCAAGGCCCTGAAGATTCCAAATACCGTAAATTGTTGGCCTGTGCTAAACATTATGCGGTGCATTCAGGTCCTGAATGGAGCCGACATGAATTGAATCTTAATGATGTCAATCCACGTGAATTATACGAAACCTATTTACCTGCTTTTAAATCGTTGGTACAAGATGCTGATGTACGTCAGGTTATGTGCGCTTACCAAAGACTAGATGACGAACCTTGTTGCGGCAATACCAAATTGTTACAACGAATCCTTCGGGATGAATGGGGATATAAGTATTTGGTGGTGTCCGATTGTGGCGCTGTAACCGATTTTTTTACAACACATAATGTGTCTTCAACTGCTACACATGCAGCTGCAAAAGCTGTTTTAGCAGGAACTGATGTGGAATGCGTTTGGGAGAACTATCCATTTAAAACATTGCCTGAAGCTGTTGCAAAAGATTTGATTAAGGAAGCCGATGTTGATAAAAGTTTAGCTCGTGTTTTAATCGGTCGCTTTGATTTGGGCGAGATGGATGATGATGCCATAGTGCCTTGGGCACAAATACCAGCATCTGTTTTAAATAGCAAGAAGCACCAAGATTTAGCACTTGAAATGGCTAGAAAATCCATGACGCTGCTTCAAAATAAAAACAATGTACTTCCTTTAAATAAATCCATCAACAAGATTGCAGTGATTGGTCCAAATGCTGATAACGAACCTATGCTTTGGGGAAATTATAACGGAACACCTAATCAAACCATCACGATTCTAAATGGTATAAAATCAAAAGTCGCAGAAAATAAGATTTTTTATGACAAAGCTGCTGATTTAGTTGAAGATAAAGTTACAACCACCTATTTTCCAAAAACCACGTTTGACGAAAAAAAAGGTTTTAAAGCAACGTATTGGAATACCCCTGATAGAACAGGTAATATTATAGCAACAACTCAAATAATAAATCCTTTAAAATTAACGACTGCTGGACAACATGAATTTGCAACGGGCGTAAAACTTGAAGGCTTTTCAGCAAAATATGAAACTGAATTTATTGCTGAAGAAAGTGATGAATTGGTTTTTAAAACAGGGGCTACAGGTGAGTTCGAATTATTGGTTAATGGAGAATCAATCAGCAAATATACCAATTGGCGCACGATTCCAGCACGCCTGCCATTTCAAGTAGAAGCTGGAAAAACCTATAAAATTGAAATTCTTTTTGCACAGTCAAACAACTGGCAAGCCAATCTTGAATTTGATTTCGGAAAGGAATATGATATTGATTTCACTGGACTGATTCAAAAATTAAAAGGCATTGATACCGTGGTGTTTGTTGGCGGACTTTCAACCTTGCTTGAAGGTGAAGAAATGCCTGTCTCCTATCCTGGCTTTAAAGGTGGTGACCGTACCAATATTGACCTTCCTGCGGTTCAAAGGATGTGTTTAAAAGCCTTAAAAGATGCTGGCAAAAAAGTGGTTTTTGTCAATTGTTCTGGCTCTGCCATTGCTTTAACTCCAGAAACCGAAAGTTGTGATGCCATCTTGCAAGCTTGGTATGGTGGTGAATCTGGCGGACAAGCAGTTGCCGATGTGTTGTTTGGAGATTATAACCCATCTGGAAAACTGCCTGTAACTTTTTACAAAGATTCGGATGCTTTAGGCGATTTTGAAGACTACTCCATGAAAGGACGCACCTACCGTTACATGGATGATGCCTTGTTTCCGTTTGGATTCGGATTGAGTTATTCAAAATTCAATATAGGTGCTGCTAGCTTAAATAAAACAAGCATAAAAGCAGATGAATCCATTCAACTAACCATTCCGGTAACCAATTCCAGTAAACGTGATGGTACAGAAATCGTTCAGGTGTATGTACGCAAATTGAATGATGCCGATGGTCCGCTAAAAACATTAAGAGGTTTTAAACGCGTGGATATTAAAGCTAATAAAACTAAAAATATAATTATTGATTTACCGCCATCTTCATTTGAATTTTATGACTGGAACACCATGGGAATGACAGTCACTCCGGGCGATTATGAAGTATATTATGGTAATAGTTCCGATTCCAAAGATTTAAAAATGACTAAAGTTACCATACAAAAAACGAGTATTTAATGAATATTAAAACAAATCTATACCGCTAAAAGAAGAAATAGAGCCAACAATTCTAAAACCAACAAACATGAAAACGCTAAACTCAATAATTATTATAGCCCTAACCACGCTAGCACTTCCTTTTCAACTAATCGCCCAACAAGCACATATCAATGAAGATTGGGACCCAATGCGAAACACACAAAATCTAGTACCATTATCTGCTAATGTGATATCACCAGAGGTTTTAGACGACCGCACAGTCATTTTCCGTATTAAAGGACCTGATCTTAAAAGTGTAACCGTAGGTGGCTCTATGTTTGTAGGCGAAGATGCCCGTAAACAAGTACCTTTTGTAAAGGGAGAAGATGGTATTTGGACTTGTAAAATAGGGCCATTAGACCCTGAAATTTATTTGTACTGGTTCAATGTTGATGGAGTGGGAATGGCAGATCCAAATAACACCTATACAGGTCATGCCAATATGCCTGCCTTTAGCATGCTTTGGGTACACGGCAATGAGCCTAATTTTTATGATGCCAAAAAAGTACCTCATGGAACCATTCACTGGCAATATTACCACTCTGATGTCACAAATGGTGAACGTAAAATATTGGTGTACACACCCCCTGGATATGACGCTTCAAAAAAATATCCTGTTCTATATTTAATGGGTGGTTCTGGCGATTTAGCTGAAACTTGGTACTTGCACGGACAAGCCAACTTCATCATGGATAATTTAATTGCTGAAGGCAAAGCCAAACCTATGATTATTGTGATGCCCAACAATCAGTTAATCCATCGCATGCATCCAGATCATACGGCCAAAACATTCGAATTGGTTAATGAAGAATTCAAAAAAAGTATCATTCCTTTCGTTGAAAGCAATTATAGTGTGATAAAAGATCGCCATGCCAGAGCTATTAGCGGACTTTCCATGGGAGGAAGGCATGCGCAATATGTGGGACTTCACAACTTAGATTTGTTTGATTCTATAGGGATTTTAAGTGCCGCAATTCCTGTTGATGAAACACCTATTTTAAAAGATGCTGATATCAATTCAAAAATTGATTATTTATTTGTCGGTGCCGGAACCCATGAAACTAGACCTGGCGCAAGACATGATGTTTTTCATAATGATTTGGAGAAATTAAATGTAAAACATCACTATTATATTGGTGGTAAAGGCGCTCACGATTTAACAACATGGAGGCATCTACTTTATTACCAATTTTTACCGAATCTT
>NCDW01000118.1 GCA_002280395.1 Flavobacteriales bacterium 32-35-8 | reverse complement strand
TGGTGAGTTAAGAGCATCACATATCAATAATGAAGTTACACTTGCTGGTTGGGTTCAAAAGTCTAGGGACAAAGGTTTTATTGTTTGGGTAGATTTACGCGACCGTTATGGTATTACCCAATTGGTATTTGATGAAGAACGTACTTCCAAAGAGATGATGGAGCAAGCCCAAAAGTTAGGGCGTGAGTTTGTGATTCAAGTGAAAGGAACTGTTATTGAACGTGCTTCAAAAAACGCGAATATTCCAACTGGAGATATTGAAATTTTAGTTTCAGAATTAACTATTTTGAATGAAGCCTTGTTGCCACCGTTTACTATCGAGGATAAAACGGATGGTGGTGAAGAATTAAGAATGAAATACCGTTATTTGGATATTCGTCGCAATCCTGTAAAAAACAGTTTGATTTTTAGACATAAAGTAGCTCAAGAAGTTCGTAAATATTTATCCAACGAAGGTTTTATTGAGGTAGAAACACCTTATTTAATAAAATCAACTCCTGAAGGTGCACGCGATTTTGTAGTGCCTAGTAGAATGAACGAAGGACAATTTTACGCATTGCCACAATCCCCACAAACTTTCAAACAATTGTTGATGGTTGGTGGCATGGATAAATATTTTCAAATTGTAAAATGTTTTAGGGATGAAGATTTGCGTGCGGACAGACAACCTGAATTCACACAAATAGATTGTGAAATGGCGTTTGTGGAGCAAGAGGATATTTTAAATGTTTTTGAAGGTTTAACGCGTTACTTACTTAAAGAAGTTAATGGTGTTGAGGTTAAGGAATTTCCAAGAATGTTATACGATGATGCGATGCGTTTATATGGAAATGACAAACCAGACATTCGTTTTGGAATGCAGTTTTGTCCTCTAATCACTGAAGGAAAAACATTTGAGCCTAAAGGATTCCCTGTTTTTGATAATTCAGAAATGGTGCTTGCCATAAATGTTGAGAATTGTGCGTCTTATACTCGGAAACAATTAGACGAGTTAACAGATTGGGTGAAGCGTCCCCAAATTGGAGCCAATGGTTTAATTTATGTGAGATATAATGAAGATGGCACACTTAAATCTTCGGTAGATAAATTTTTTGACGAGGCTGTTTTAAAAACATGGGCAGAAAAATGTCATTCCAAACCTGGTGATTTAATACTGATTCTTTCAGGAGAAACGAATAAAACCAGAACTCAAATGTCCGCTCTTAGAATGGAATTGGCAGAACGTTTAGGCTTACGTAAACCAAACGAGTTTGCACCACTTTGGGTATTGGATTTCCCTTTATTGGAATGGGATCAAGACACCAAACGTTACCACGCGATGCACCATCCGTTTACATCACCAAAACCGGGACAAATAGAATTATTAAAAACAAATCCGGGCGATGTTAAGGCCAATGCATATGATTTGGTTCTTAATGGAAATGAAATCGGCGGTGGTTCCATTCGTATTCACGATAAAAAAACACAGGCTTTAATGTTCGATTATTTAGGATTTACACCAGAAGAGGCTAAGTCGCAATTCGGGTTTTTAATGGATGCCTTTCAATATGGTGCGCCACCACACGGCGGTTTGGCTTTCGGATTGGATAGATTGGTGGCTATTTTGGGCGGACAAGAAACCATTCGTGATTTTATTGCATTCCCAAAGAATAATTCGGGTCGTGATGTGATGATTGACGCGCCGGCACCACTAGACGATAAGCAATTAGAAGAGTTAAGTTTAAAACTTCATCTAAAAAAATAAAAATCAATCCTGCTTCATGCAGGATTTTTTAGTAGATTTAATTATGCCGAAAGAAACCATTTTAAAAAAAGTTCTTGTTTGGAGAGCCAAATACATTTCCCACAGGCAATTTGTATATATTTTAAGTATTGTTGTTGGTTTTACTTCAGGAGTTGGAGCCGTCATATTAAAAAACTTAACCCACTTTTTTCAGCATATTTTAGAAGGTAATTTGGTAAAATATTACCATCATGCCTTTTATTTTCTATTTCCCATTCTGGGGCTGACCATTGTTTATTTTATTATGAAGTATATCATAAGAAATAAAGTCAGTCATGGTATTCCATCAACCCTTTATGCCATTTCTAAGCGCAAAGGCATTATGAAGCAATACCAAATGTTTGGGTCTATTTTAACAGCACCTCTAACTGTTGGTTTTGGAGGTTCGGTGGGTCTGGAAGGTCCAACAGTTGCCACGCCACTAGAAATTTATTAATAGGTTGCGCCGCCGCTGGTGCCATGTCTTCCATTTTTAAAGCACCTGTTGCCGCTATTATTTTTGCGATTGAAGTCTTTAGTTTAGATTTAACCATAGCGTCTTTATTACCATTATTATTAGCATCGCTTTCAGCGATATTAACCTCTTATTTTTTCTTTGGAGATGACATCTTATTGCCATTTAAAATTGAAGACAAATTCGTTATTCAAGACGCCCCTTTTTATATGGTTCTGGGAGTTGCAGCGGCATTCACTTCGATTTATTTCGCTCAAGTATATGATCGTATTCATAAGTTTTTTGAGAAAATAAAATCGCCTATAAATAGATTGATTCTTGGAGGGCTACTTTTAGGGGCTTTAATATTTTTTATACCACCGCTTTATGGGGAAGGTTTTGAGGTTATCAATAATTTAATAGCTGGAAATCCAGAGAAAGCTCTAGAAAATAATTTTCTGCAAATGGATTTAACCAATGTATGGATTGTTATTGGTCTGTTAGCTGGATTGGTTTTCTTTAAAATTATAGCCAGCTGCCTCACTTTTGGAGCGGGAGGTGTTGGAGGTATTTTTGCACCAACACTTTTTATGGGAAGTATTATGGGTAATTGTATGGCTAAAATCATCAATAACAGTGGTTTTATAAACACGCCAATTTCCGAAAGTAATTTTACATTGGTTGGTATGGCAGGATTATTGGCGGGCGTTTTACATGCACCATTAACGGCTATTTTCTTAATTGCAGAACTTACAAGCGGTTATGAGTTATTTATTCCTTTAATGCTGACAGCGACTATTTCGTTTATTATTACAAAATATTTCAGTCCGCATTCTGTTTATAACATGGAACTTGGTAGAAAGGGAGAACTCATCACACACAATAAAGATCACGCGGTATTATCGTTCATGGATATTGATAAAGTGATAGAAACTAATTTTGTGAGTATTACGTCCAACATGAACTTAGGGGAAATAGTCCATACAGCGGTCATTAAATCCAATAGAAATATATTTCCTGTCATTGATGCTAAAACGAAGCAATTGGTGGGGATTATTCTTTTAGATGATTTAAGACCAATCATGTTTGACCAAGATTTATATACGGAAATAAGGGCACATGAAATTATGCAACCAGCACCAGAAATTATTGATATGGATAAAGATAAGATGACCGATATTATGAAAAAATTCCAAGACAGCAGCGCATGGAATTTACCAGTAGTGAAAGGCGATGTGTATATTGGTTTTATTTCAAAATCCAAACTGTTGACCGCTTACAGAAGGCAACTGATTAATTTTACTAATTAGCATGAAATACTTTATCATCTTTTTATTTATTGTCACTTTAGGAAGCATCGTTACAGGATTTATTATTGAATCTGAATATTCACAAAAACTCATTGGTTTTGGCGTTTTAGGATTGTTTTTTGTTGCGTTTCCTGTATTTGCTTATTACCGATGGAAAGACAAAGACATCAAAGATTATATGCTCACCAAGGAAAATCTTGATAAAATGCGGGAGCGACGGGAAAAGGAAAAATAATATAAAGTGTCATTATCATCTTGTTAGAATCGCGCATATTTTGTTCTATTACGAATGAGACCCTGAAACAAGTTCAGGGTGACAAAAAGAATCAATTCAAATTCCGTCGTTCAATAAAAAAACGTTTCAAAAGTTCAGATGCTTCGGCTTCCATAATGCCGCCTTTAATGGTTGTTTTTGGGTGAAGTTTGGTGTTTAAGTGTATACATCCCCGTTCCATATCCCTAGCGCCATACACAATATGCGAAATCTGACTCCAATATAATGCGCCAGCACACATTTGGCATGGTTCTAAGGTAACATATAACGTGCATTTTTGAAGATACTTACCGCCTAAAAAATTGGCCGCTGCTGTAATGGCTTGCATTTCGGCATGGGCTGTGACATCGGTTAATGTTTCGGTGAGGTTGTGCCCCCTAGCTATCACTTTGTTATCAATTACAATCACGGCACCTACAGGAACTTCACCTTTGCTGTAAGCAACTTCAGCTTCCTGAAGTGCTTTTTTCATAAAGTAGGTGTCGTCAAAAATATGCTCCATGACACAAAAATACGATTTCATTCTTGTACTTTTGTCCCGTGCAAAGCAATATTTTAAATACCATTCATTCACCCAAGGAGTTACGTCTTTTAAACCAAAAGGATTTACCGCAACTTGCCCA
Source organism: Flavobacteriales bacterium 32-35-8 (assembly GCA_002280395.1). GTDB lineage: Bacteria > Bacteroidota > Bacteroidia > Flavobacteriales > Flavobacteriaceae > Confluentibacter. The sequence continues at coordinate 10,391 of NCDW01000118.1, read as the reverse complement.
AGAATTACGGGAGTTTATCATCAATGTTGTGGCGACCAAGGAAGGACATTTAGGTGCGAGTTTGGGTGTGGTAGAATTAACCATTGCCTTACATTATGTATTCAATACACCAGAAGATTTACTTATTTGGGATGTGGGTCATCAAGCGTACGGACATAAAATTTTAACCGGTAGAAAAGATAATTTTCATACCAACAGACAAATGCATGGTGTGAGCGGATTTCCAAAACGGAGCGAAAGTGTGTATGATGCCTTTGGTGTAGGACATGCCTCAACTTCTATTTCGGCAGCTTTGGGCATGGCGATTGCTTCCAAACTACAGGGTAACTTAGATAAACAGCACATTGCTGTTATTGGCGATGCATCCATTGCTAGTGGATTGGCTTTTGAGGGTTTGAACCATGCAGGCGTGACCGATGCCAATATATTGGTTATTTTAAATGATAATGCGATTGGCATCGACCCAAGCGTGGGCGCTTTAAAACAATATTTAACCAACGTTAAAAAAGGTATTCAGAAAAAAAATAACATTATTAAAGCCCTTAATTTTGATTATTCTGGTCCTATCGACGGCCATGATATTTATAAAATCATTTCAGAATTACAACGTTTAAAAACGATTAAAGGCCCGAAATTTTTACACATCATTACCACCAAAGGGAAAGGTTTAAAACAAGCGGAGGAAAACCAAGTAAAATATCACGCCCCAGGAAAGTTTGATGCGGTGACGGGCGATTTAATTTCAAAATCCACTTCTGGGCAACCGCCAAAATATCAAGATGTTTTTGGTTGTACCATTGTAGAACTAGCAAAAGCCAATAACAAGATTGTCGGGATTACACCAGCCATGCCAACGGGTAGTTCCTTAAAATATATGATGGACATTTTTCCAGACCGTGCGTTTGATGTGGGTATTGCCGAACAACATGCCGTTACCTTGGCCGCAGGCATGGCAACGCAAGGATTGATACCGTTTTGCAACATCTATTCCACGTTTTTGCAACGTGCCTACGACCAAATCATTCATGATGTGGCTTTACAACAATTATCGGTTATTTTTTGTTTGGATCGTGCCGGACTGGTAGGTGAAGATGGCGCCACGCATCACGGCGTTTTTGATGTGTCGTATTTAAGGTGCATTCCCAATATCATTATTTTTGCACCCAGAAATGAGGTGGAATTAAGGAATATCATGTACACGGCACAACTTGGTTTGCAACATCCCATTGCCATAAGATACCCAAGAGGGCAAGGCATCACTTTAGATTGGAAACAACCATTTTCCAAAATAGAAATTGGTAAAGGTGTTCAACTCAAAGAAGGTGAAAAAATAGCAGTTTTAAGTATTGGTACGATGGCTAAGAATGTCAGCGAGGCCATTGAAAAATCAAATAATCCAGAAGCTATAGCACATTACGACATGCGTTTTGTAAAACCTTTGGATGAAGCATTATTACACACAATTCTAAAAACATTTGATACCCTTATCACCATAGAAGATAACAGTATTAAAGGCGGTTTTGGAAGTGCCGTTTTAGAGTTTGCGGCAATACATCATTTTAAAAATAATATCAAGCTTTTAGGTATTCCAGATGTGTTTATAGATCATGGAAGTGTTGCCGAACTTCAAAAAAGTATTGGTTTGGATGTGGAGAGTTTGACTGAATATTTTCAATTATTTTTGTGATTTGAAAAAAAATGATAAAAAAACAGATGCCTAAAATTATCTACATATTATTAATAATAGTTTTTACTTGTTCAAGTGATCTGATTGCACAAGAAAAATTTGAGAAAGAAAGTCGGATTAAAGGGAATGATGTGCCAACAGAAGCTCAATTATTCATTGATTCCTCAAATATTACCAATAAAGTAAAATGGTATAAAGAAGAAGGGCTTAATACACAAAGTATTGAAGCAAAATTTAAATATAACAATTCAAAATATAGCGTTGAATTTAATACAGGTGGTCATGTTGAGGATATTGAAATTGAAGTAAATTTTGAAGATTTAGAATCGCATCTAAAAGAGGCCATTATTTTACAACTCAAAACAGATTGTTCAAAATACAAGATTGTTAAAGTTCAAAAACAATACACGGGTTCGGAATCTCACTTGCTTTCCACATTTAAGACTGATAAAACGAGTGCGTCACTTACCATTAAATATGAGCTAATCATTAGATGTCACCAGCAGAAAGAGGTAAACCTCTTTGAGTATTTGTTCAATGATTCAGGGGAATTAATTTCTACATCAAAAATAGTCTTTAAAAACAGTAGCCACCTTGAATACTAAAATAATAACCCTTCTGTTTTTTGTGGTGATCATACAGTTTAATAATTCTGTAAGTGCTCAAGATGCTTATCAATTTGGCGGCCTGCCATCATTAAACTTAAATGTTGAGTTGAAAAATGATTGGTCTTTAAATACAAAAATAGAATCGCGGCAACTTTTTCAGACTCGTGAATTAAATGGAAACGTAGATAAAAATTATGATTATGTTCTCACGGACTTTTCTTTAGTCGCGGCGAAACGGGTTGGTTTAAATTCAAGAATAGCGGGAGGCTATTTAATTAGGTTTGAAGACGGTGAATTGTTTCACCGATTCATTCAACAATATATTATTGTGCAGAAGTTGTCTGGATTTCGTTTAGCACATCGGTTTTTAAGTGATCAAACTTTTTCTGAAATTGAAAAACCGGAATTTAGAATGAGATACCGAATTACCACCGAAATACCTTTAAACGGACTCTCAGTTGACCAAGGGGAATTTTATGTAAAAATAAATAATGAATATGTAAATAGTTTACAAGCAAATGCATACGACCTTGAAATAAGATTGGTGCCGCTTCTTGGTTATGATATGGCAGATAATTTTAAAATAGAAACCGGTTTAGACTACAGAGTCGATTCTTTTTTAAACAATAAAACGAGACATAGTTATTGGATGGTATTGAATTTTTTTATAGAAATGTAAAAACCGCTCCGCAAAGTCTCCCGACTTTGAGGCATTTAAACAACGTGCTTAAGTTATATCCTTCCCTCCGCTCTTTTTCTTTAATAAGAATCGGTAAGGCTTTAATTGATTAATTATGTTCCGCTAAGTTAAAAGACTTTGAGGAGCGATATGTTGAGGAATAATTTATTGTTGTTATTTTATTTTTTTAAGTGGATGTTGATGTGTATTGAATACAGAATAAATAAATAAAGTATCTTTTACTTTCTCATAAATAATGACGTATGGAAACCGTTTTAAAGGTAATTCCCTAAATACTGGTTTTCGTTTTATGGGGAAATTTACATGTCCACTTTTTAAAGTTTCAAAGTAACCTTCTAGATAATTGAAAAATTCTTCACCTAAACCTATTTGCTTAGATTCATACCAATTTAATCTCACTTCTCACATCCTCCCAGCTTTTTCCTTTGGTTTCTCCCGAAGTATGTTTTCTTCTACGTTCTTCAACAATTTTATAATGTTCTTCCGAAACTAATGATGGTAATTCTTCAATGGTCATAGAATCGAAAATCCCATCTAAGGCTATTAGCTTGGAATCATCCTTAATGATTCTGTTAAATCGTTCTATTACACTATTTCTTAATTCTATAGCTCCCATAATTACAAATATACAAATTATTCAATTTCTCATAAGGACAAAAATTCAACATAAAGCCTAAATTTTAATTTAAATCACCGCTCCACTAAATCGGGAGACTTTGCGGAGCTATGCGACAGACAATAGGTTAATTGAATTAAAACTGAATACCCTTTATCTTTTTATACTCCAAAATGGCTTTACTATCTGAAAGCAGAGACACATAAAAACACACGCTAGACAAACGTTTGTATAAACTAGAACCTTCAATATTTATGGTTTTCGGAAGGCTTTTAAAAATAAGCTTGTCGTAATTGGAAGCAGTGCCATCAAACGTATTATTTATAGCGTTGGTATAAGTGGTTAAAAGTGTGTTTAAAACGCCATAACCTGCAATTTCTTTATCGACTACTTCGGTGGATTGATAGATATTTTCAACACTGATTTTAATAATATCCTTTATTTGAGCGTCATATTTGCTTTTATCCAGCAAAGCACAATCAAAGTCGCCATTTAAAATCGTGTCTTCATGTTTCATAAAAATGTCCACCGCTTCATTTATTAAAGACCCAATGGCAAGCGCGCGTAAATAGCCTATTCTATCTTCTTTTGTTGAAAGGGCATAATAATTCTCTGGTTTAATATTATCTCTTATGATTTTTGATAGATATTCCAGAGCAAATTCTTCTTGAATGAGTCCTAAGTTAATGCCATCTTCAAAATCGATGATGGTATAACAAATATCATCCGCAGCTTCCACTAAAAAGGCTAACGGATGGCGTGAAAAACTCAAATCGTTGTTGCTTCGTTTTATCAAACCTAATTCAGTGGCTATATCCACAAAAGCCTCTTTGTCGCTTTGAAAAAACCCATATTTTTTATCGACAATATGCATTGTTGGTTTTTTGGGAAGGGACTCTTTGGGATATTTGGTAAAAGCACCTAAAGTCGCATAACTCAAACGCAACCCGCCACTTCTGCCTGCTCTGCTTTCGGTTAAAATTTTAAATCCGTTAGCATTGCCTTCAAAATCACATAAATCTTGGTATTCTTTTGCGGTGAGCTGACTTTTATATTTACTGCCTACGCCAGTTTTAAAAAATTCGCCAATCGCTTTTTCACCTGAATGTCCGAATGGCGGATTCCCAATATCATGCGCTAAAGCTGCGGCGGCTACAATAGCACCAAAATCGTTTACTTGGTAGCCGTGAACATTTTGTAAATGCGGATGTCTTTCCAATAATTTTTTTCCAACCAATCGACCCAATGAACGCCCAACCACACTAACTTCCAAACTGTGCGTTAAACGCGTGTGGACAAAGTCCGTTTGCGATAAAGGGATGACTTGAGTTTTGTCTTGTAAGCTTCTAAATTCCGAAGAAAAAATGATGCGATCGTAATCAACTTCAAAACCCAAACGGGTTTCATCTTGTTCTTTTCTAATGCGTTTGTTGGTATCGCCAAAGCGTTTTAAGGATAATAATTGTTCCCAGTTCATGGTGCGGATTTAAGTAAGGCAAGATAAAGAAATTCAGTTAAAATAAAACTCGATTTTCATGTGCTGATATTATTTGTTTTTTAAAAATTTCATGCAATCGCTAAATCTACATCGGTGTTTTATGCTTCTAAAGCACGGCAATTTGGTAACATTAAACTAACATTTTAATGACTGTTGCTTAATATTTAGATAACATTCACTTAGCGGCAAAGCTTTTAATTTGCACTATTATTATTTGTCCATGTTTATGAAAAACATTTTTTACTTATTCATCATGTTGTTTGCCACGGTTAGTTATGCCCAAAATACAGGCTTAATAGTTGGTAAAGTGATGGATAATGAAATGGACAATGCGCCTTTGGTGTTTGCAAATATCTCCCTAAAAGGTACTTCAGTAGAAGTTCAATCGGATTTTACAGGATTATTTCTTGTTGAGAACTTAGAAGCAGGCGATTATACATTGGTTTGCAGCTTTCCTGGTTACGATACCCAAGAAGTTAATATTCATGTTGATGCTTTGAATCCAGTAGAAGTGAAACTTTCATTAGCAGCCATTACGGTTTCTTTAAGTGAGCTTACTGCGGTGACTTCAACAACTACTCAAAAAGAAGATAAAACACTTACTGTTTTAAATTAACAACTCTTTTTATCGATTAAATTTGATTAACACATCCTATCATGTGTTGGTTTTTTGTTGGTTAAATTTTGCATCACCAATGTTAATTTAATGTTTACAAATTAAATATTAGGTAACGTTTTTATAACACTTTTGTTACAGTTGTTTAATCCTTACATAACCTCTTTTTTACATTAAGTGACTTTCTTTGCGTCACTAATTATAAAAATTATATATAAAATTTTATCTAAAAATTATTCTCATGAAAAAATTACTTTTAACTCTTTTAATTGCATCTTCTTTAGTGTTCACAGGGTGTCTTCAAGATGATGACACACCAATAATAATAGAGGAAAGAACTATCATCATAGAAAATGGTGGTGGCGGTGGTGGTGAAGAGACCTGCCCAACAGTAGCTGTAACTGGTTTTATTTCTGAAAACACTACATGGACTGCAGATAACATTTACCAACTTAACCAAAAAGTTGTTGTACCAGCAGGAGTAACTTTAACAATCAATCCAGGGACTATTATAAAAGGTTCTTCAGGTACTGGTTCTTTAGCTTCTGCTCTAATTGTTGCTAGAGGAGGTAAAATTAATGCTCAAGGTACTGCTAGTCAACCAATCATTTTCACTTCTACAAGTGATAACATTACTTGTGGACAAACTCAAGGTACTAACTTGGATGAAAATGATAGAGGTTTATGGGGTGGTTTATTGATTCTTGGTAATGCACCTTGTTCTTTTTCTGGAGACATAGTAACTGCGCAAATTGAAGGGATTCCTGCTGATGATACTTTTGGTCAATACGGAGGAACTGATCCATTAGATGATTCAGGAAATTTAAGATTTATCTCTATCAGACATGGAGGCGCCTTAATTGGAGAAGGAAACGAAATAAATGGTTTAACCCTTGGCGGTGTAGGTAGTGGTACTTTAATTGATAATGTTGAAGTTGTTGCCAATGTAGATGATGGTATTGAGTTTTTTGGTGGAACTGTAAATGCCAGCAACCTATTAACTTGGGCTTGTGGTGATGACGGTTTGGATATCGATCAAGCTTATTCAGGAACTATTGATAATGCAGTTGTAATTTTAGGTGATATCTCTGATCATTGCTTAGAAATTGATGGTCCAGAAGGTTCTGCTAATGGTGCATTTATTTTAAGAGATTTAACGATGATAGGTAATTTAGTTACAGCTAATGGAGAGTATGCTGATTACAGAAGTGGGGCTCAAGGACGTACAGAAAATGTGTATGCTTATGGATTTAAAGCCGCTGCTGATGTTGAATTGGATAATGATGGTGTTGCTACTAACTACAATAATAGTTTATTAACCTTTGCGGCTTGGGAAATTGTTTTACCTGATACTGTAACCGATGTAAAATCGATATTTAAAAATACGGCTGCAACCGTAACAGTGACTGGTTTTGGTGATTTCGCTACATCTGTAGTTAAAGGCTCTCAAACTAAAGGTGCTAACACATCAAACCTTGGTTGGACGTATTCCAATATAGTTGGCGAACTAGGGTTTTAAAAAATTCACTTAATAAATACATTAAACCCATCACTCAATAAGTGATGGGTTATATAATTCTTAATATGAAAAATATACAAAACGTTTTAATTTTTGTTTTTATTCTCGTAAGTTATATTTCGTCCGCCCAAAGTAAAATAGTAGGTACTGTTCTAGATGGTGAGTTTAATGAACCCATGGCTTTTGCCAATATTTTAGTTAAAGGAACAACTAAGGGAACTACTACTGCTTTTGACGGAAAATATGAGTTAGAGTTAGAAGCAGGGACTTATACCATTGTTTTTTCTTTTGTTGGTTATGAAACCCAAGAAATTTCTGAAGTGGTTGTCAAGTCTAATGAAATCGTTAATTTAGACATTGTGTTAACAACTAATACATTGGACACCGTTGTAATTACTTCTTCCACAAAAAGAAACACTGAAAATTCAGTTTTAAGTTTGCAAAAAAATTCTGTTGTGGTATTGGATGGACTTTCTGCTCAAGCAATCAAAAGTTCAGGAGCCAGTAATGTTGCTAGTGCCATAAAAAGTGTTCCCGGTGTATCAATTCAAGGTGGTAAGTATGTGTATGTTCGAGGTCTAGGAGACCGATACACAAAGTCCATTTTAAATGGTGTAGACATTCCGGGACTTGATCCAGACCGCAATACCATACAAATGGATTTATTTCCAACTAATATTCTTGATAATGTTATTGTATTGAAATCTGCTTCTGCTGAATATCCTGCTGATTTTACTGGTGGTATTGTAAATGTGGTAACAAAAGACTTTCCGTCTAAAGCTGAATACACAATATCTTTAGGTGCTGGTTACAACCCAGATATGCACTTCAATAAAAATTATTTGTCTTATACTGGTAGTGATACTGATTTTTTAGGATTTGACGATGGGACAAGAAACTTACCAATTAACAGATACCAACCAATTCCTGGTACTTTTGATGATAGACTTTTGCTTACATCACTTACAAGTAGATTTCAAAATGAATTGCAGGCAAAACAAGAAACCAGCAATATGAATTTTGATTTTGGTTTTACCTTAGGCAACCAATATGATATTGGTGATGATAAATTAGGTTATCTAGCATCATTTTCATACAAAAATGAAACAACCTTTTACGAAAAGAGAAACGATGGGGCTTATTTAAAAGACTTTAGTAACGCAGGAAATAATGAGCTTAATGCAGTGTTGTTTTCTAATGGTTCAGAGGGTATAAACAACGTTATCCTAAATGGTTTAGTAGGGTTAACTTATAAAACAGATTTATCAAAGTATAAAGTAAATTTTCTACACATACAGAACGGTGAGTCTGCTGCAGGTTTTTTTGATCAAGGAATTTCCGAAGATGAAGTAGGTGGTGGCTTTGAGCCTTTGCAAAAAAATTCGCTAACTTATACAGAGCGTGCTATTTCTAACTTGCAAATAAGTGGTAACCATAGACTTGGAAGTGACGAAAAAGCTATTGATTTTGATTGGGTTATTTCACCAACCTTTTCAAAAGTTATGGATAAAGCGCACCGAATTACACCTTTAAGGCAAGCTCAAAATGGAAATTTTATAATAAGTCCGAGTTCATCTACCTATCCTATCCAAATATGGAGAAACTTAGTTGAAGAAAACTGGGCATCAAAAGCAGATTTCGATAAAAAATTTGAGCTATTTAACAGGCCTGCAAATTTAAAATTTGGAGGTGCTTACACCTATAAGTTTAGAAATTTTAGTGTAGATGACTATACTTTTTTCATTACTGGTGATGACAGCTTCTTATTTGATGGTAACCCAGATAACTTACTAATGCCTGAAAATTTATGGACGCCAACATCACCAAATGGCGGTTCTCACTTGGTATTTGGAGACCAGTTCAATCCTAATGATGCTTATGAAGGAGAACAAAGAATTGGCGCAACTTATATTTCTGCTGAGTTTAATTTAACCGAACGTTTTAAAACAGTTTTAGGATTAAGAACAGAATTATTTAATTCGTATTATACAGGACGTAATAACGCTCAAACTTTTGAAAGAGAGTTGATCATAGATGAGTTTGACCTTTTTCCATCGGCCAACCTTATTTACACTTTAAATGATAATGCAAATTTAAGAACGTCATATTCTAGAACTACGGCTAGACCTTCATTTAAAGAAGCTTCTGTGGCTCAAATATTTGACCCTATTACAAACAGATTATTTATTGGAAATATTGATATTGTTCCTACTTACGTTAACAACTTTGATTTAAGGTTTGAACGTTTTGCTAGTGATGGACAAATGTTTGCGATAAGTGGTTTTTATAAAGACTTTAAAAATCCCATAGAGCAGGCATTCTTTTTAGAAGCACCAACCCAGCTTACGGTAGATAACTTGGGTAATGCCAAAGTTTATGGGGCAGAAGTTGAATTTAGACAACGATTAGGTTTTATTGCCGAAAGTTTGAACAACCTTAAATTTAATGTGAATGTTTCAGTCATTAAATCAGAACTAACGATGTCTGATGATGAATTTGAAGCTAGGAATAATGCAAAAAGAGATGGTGAGGTTATTGAACGTGAACGTGATTTACAGGGTCAAGCACCTTATTTGATTAATGTTGGTCTAGATTATAACAATTCTGATATAGGATTGCAAACAGGTCTTTTTTACAATGTCCAAGGTTCGACTTTGGAAACAGTTGGTATCGGTTTAGTTCCTGACGTTTACACGCAACCATTTAACAGTTTAAATTTTACTTTTAGCAAAGCTTTCGGTGAAAAACAAAATAACGTCATTGACTTTAAGGTGACTAACATTTTAAAAGACGATAAGTTAAGTGAGTTTGAGTCTTTTGGAGCCCAAAATCAATTATATTCTCTAAGACAACCTGGAACTGAAATCTCTTTAGGGTACAGTTTCAAATTTTAAAATAAAGATTTCAAATAAAAAAGCTCCCAATTTGGGAGCTTTTTTATTTGATAAATTTTCTTACTTAAGTTTGAATCTATAAATTATCTGTAGTGCTAGCTATATTCACGATTTTAGAATCTACATAATTTACTTCATTAGCTTTTCCGTTGGTATAAAATATCCATTAACCTACTTTGCTACCGTTTTCATAATTTCCAACTGCCACTTTGTTTCCTTTAGTGTCAAAACTAGTCCAAGTCCCGTGTAATTT
>NCDW01000117.1 GCA_002280395.1 Flavobacteriales bacterium 32-35-8 | reverse complement strand
TTCAAAAAGGCCTATCACATAAACCATTTAATCTAAATTCTGAAGCCCACAAAGTATTTCTTCAAAAATTAGAAGCTTACAAATTAGAAGTTCAAAAAGAACATCCTCATATAGCATTTTAAAACATTAGTGCTTTTTGAATTTTAAATAGTCTTGTGGCGAATAGCTTGTTACTTTTTTGAAAGCACTAAAAAATGGGTTGTATGAAGCAAAACCTGTTTTATAAGCCAAAGACTCTAAGGTATTTGTTTTTAAGTAACCTTGGTCTATTAGATTGAGACTGTCTTTTATTCTAGAACGCATCCGAAATTCGGAAAAGGATATATTGGAATGGTATTTAAATAAATACACAACATGACTAGTTGGTACGCCTAATTTGTTGGCAATATCGGTAAAAGAGGCTTTGGGATTTCTAAATATACATGCTTCATCGCTTAATTTTTCAATCTCATTTATATATCCAAAAATATTAGACTTGATTTTTTCTTGTAATTTTAAATCTTGATGGTTTTGTTGTGAATCTGGTTCTAATATCCAGTTTTTATTTACAGATTCTAAATTTTGCTCCGTACCTAATTTAGGAGCCGTGAACTTGAGAAGTTTTTTGTTAAGGATAGGTAATCCATATAATATTTCGGGAGAGATTAAAATTTTAAAGAAAATAAATAACCAAAAAATCAAGATAAAAGGCGCCATGGATTTTCCCGAAATTAAGGATTCGGAATTAGCTTCTTTATAGATTGAAGCCAATAATGCAATAGAACCTAATATATTAAGGGTAAATAAATAAATCGACCAATTTTTTATTAAACTAAAGTGGACATTGCTTATTGGTGTGTTCTTTTTAAACCATATATTTTTACTTAACAATCTAAAAATCAATATTAAATAAAATACCACGAATAATCCTATTAAGATAAAATTGGCAATAGGTCCGTAATGAAATATAAAACTTTCCTTTAATGTTGTATCGGTGTTAATAACATAAAGGAATATGATAAAAATGAGATGTTTTAAATCTTTAGGGTTATATGTCTTTTTTTGGCGAACTAGGTTTTTGTAATACAAATAAAAACAAGGGATAAGAATTAAATATAGTATGGAAGGAGGGCCTTCCTTAGGCGCTAAAACGGTTTGTATACCTAATTCATAACTACCATGGATTAAAAATCGAATGGATACTATTACAATAATTAATAATAAAAAGACATTATAAAACGGATTGGATTTATATGAAGTTATCATCAAGGCAATGGTAACGATGCCAACAATCGCTGTGAATAAAAATAAAAATGATTCAATCAATTTTTAATGGACGGTTTTTATTTTAGAATGTAAAAATAGCAAATTAATAAAACGTTTTTTAATGAAAATAATCACGGCAAATTAAGTCCATTTATTCACTTAAACGATTTTTTTCTTACTGATTGATTTAAATGCTTACTGATTTACACAAAAACACGATAAAATGTTTATTTTTATCGTTTAAATGCATTTTTATTAATATGTTTACAACAGCATATTGAATGCTTATTTAAAAAAAGAACCCCTTAACTAACCTAAACTAATTATGAAACTACTACTAATGGTATGTTTTTGCTGTTTTTTTCAACAGCAAGTTTCATCACAATCCAATTTAGTGCGATCAACTACTGGAGCTTCAGGAGCATCTAAAGAAATAACAAATGGCGGTAATACCTATTTAATCCAACAAAGTGTAGGTCAGCCAAGTGTTACAGGCACCATCGGGAATGGGGACTACATTTTTCGACAAGGTTTTATTCAGCCTAATGTATTGTCCCAGATTACAGAAAAAAATATCCCCTTAAATCTGCAATTAAGTTTGTATCCAAATCCATTTGAAGAACAAATTTCATTGGTTTTTAATGAAGATATTAAAGGAGACATTCATATAACGGTATACAACATTCTTGGAGCCCAGATGTATTCAAAAAAGCATCAATCAAGCCAACATGTAGATGTAAAATTAGGTTGGTTGTCCTCTGGGGAATACATTCTTAAAACCATTGCTAACCAAAAGCAGTTTATATCCAAAATCATAAAAAAATAGAGCAATCAATAATTACAAACACACTTTAAATCAACCTTAAAAAATGACTACTAAACAATCCTTACAATTAGTGCTTTTTTTTCTTGTCACAAGCATGGCATCAGCGCAACAGATATACCTTGAAGCAGGTAAAACATCGTCCTCCTTTGATTATAAAAATTCACAAGGCCAAAGACTTGAAAATTTACAGGCCACCAATCATCATTTTATGTCCATAGGTTATAGGGATAACATCGCTTCATTTGAGACATTACATGGTTCTTTAGGAATTGGTTATATGGGATATGGTGCCATAGGAAGTGATGCTACGGTAGGTATCATGGAATGGAACGTTAATTATTTAGAACTTAATGCTGGTGTGGATTATAGTGTATTTGCTATTAATGATTCAGCATTTTATTTGAAAGGCATATTTTCTTCTGGATTTTTACTTCAAGGAACCCAAAGTTTAAATAATGAGATAATTAATCTTAAAAATGTAGATGATTTTGATAAAACGATGTTCAGTTTTAAAATAGGTGCTGGTTTTTTGCATCCTGTTTCAGATGAATTGTCTTTTTATGTACAATATCTTTTTGGGAAGAGTTTAAATCAATCGGGCAACGATGATTATGAATCCTTAAGAATTGAAAGCCATAATATAAGTTTTGGAGCATTAATAGAATTATAGTTCCTCTTTCATTCATTAAAAAATTAAAACAGCAAATCAAAGTCTAAAAATATTACTTAACCCCTAATCTTATGAAAAAAATTATACTATTACTTTTATTGATTGTGGTTGGTTTTCAGGGTTTTTCGCAAACCCCGGGAATTAGTTACCAAGCAGTCATTTTAAATCCGAATATCAAAGAACTTCCTGGTGCCAACTCACAAACAAGTGTTTTAGCAAATAGGAAAGTGGCCATTAGATTTACCATTATAAATGAATCTTATGAACAGGAGTATCAAGAGTATCATGTAACCAATACAGATGCTTATGGCATGATAAACCTACTTATAGGACATGGAACAAGAACTGGCTCCTCATATTTTGAAGATATTCTATGGAACGGTTTATCAAAAAAATTAAAAGTCGACATAGATTTTTCTGGAATGGGCAATAATTATACATTATTAAGTGAACAAGAGCTAACATTTATGCCGCAACCGGCTCTTGGTCAAGATTCCCAAGCCATTTTAGATAATACAGCTAGTATCTTAGCTGAGGTTGTAAGAGCGATAAATGCAGAAGCAGCAATTCAAGCGGATGTTGATGCTAATAAAGCGGCAAGTATTGCGGCTGATGCGATCCTTCAGACGAATATAGATAACGTTCAAACGGATATTGATGCAAACGAAGCATCTATACAGACAGCATTGGATTTAAAGGCCAATATAGACTCGCCAATATTTACGGGTAATGTTTCAGGAATAGATAAAGTTATGGTTGGATTGAGTAATGTGGACAATACCAGCGATGTTAATAAACCTGTCTCAACTGCTGCTCAAACAGCATTAAATACTAAAGAAGATGCCGCAAACAAATCAATAGATATAACTCTAGCAGACGCAACGAACGTTAAGTTTCCAACGGAATTGGCAGTAAAGACCTATGTAGATAATCAAATAGCAAATGGAACTGCAGCCAACGTATCAGGCGTAGTGGCAATCGCTAATGGAGGGACAGGGGCGACAACAATTTCAGGAATAGTGAAAGGAAATGGGACTAGTCCAATGACTGCTGCAGTCTCTGGAACTGATTTTATAGCACCCGCTAATATTATACCAGAATACCGTGTCACTCTTGGAAGTAACGCAGGATTGAATACAACAGGTGGTTATAGTGTTTCAATTGGAAGAAATGCGAATCAAAATTGGGATGGTAGTTATAATACCGCTGTTGGATCATTTACTTTAGAAACAATTACTAGTGGTGCTTATAATCAAGCATTTGGGGACTTTGCATTACAAAAAAGAACCTCAGGGTCGTATGCTACTGCTATCGGTGCCTTTGCATTACAAAATTTGACTACTGGTACTTTTAATACTTCCTTAGGAACGTTTGCTGGAAATCTTATAACTACGGGAGCGCAAAACACCCTCATTGGACATGAAGCTAATCCTAGTACAGATAATGGCATAAACCAAATCGTTATTGGTTATAATGCAATAGGTGCAGGAAATAATACTGTCCAATTAGGAAACTCAAACATTGTAGCGGTAAATACTAGTGGTTCAATTACTGGAGCGTCATTCATTAAATTAGGAGGTACATCTTCTCAATTTTTAATGGCAGATGGTTCTGTGTCTACAGGAACCGCACCTGTTAGGGAAGTGGCCGATGAATTTTCAGCAACAGCTTCGCAAACAAGTTTTACGTTAACACAAACACCTTCTGCTAACAGTAAGGTTAAAATGTATGTTAATGGCATTAGGATAAGTAATGCTGCTTATAGTGTAAGCGGAACAACTTTAACTTATAATCCGGCAAATAATGGGGGGTATTCATTAACAGCTAATGATAGAATCCAATTTGATTTTTATTATTAAATGCACATATTTTAAAAATTAATTGAATTTATGTATATACTAAAGGTAATGGTTTTAATAAACAAAATCTTAAGAGGGCATCGCTTTTTGAATATGATTTTTTTGGTAGTTGTTTTTTCAGTAAAGGCACAAACAATCCCATCGAATTTTAATCTTATAGCATATGAAGGTTTTAATTATACAGCAAAAACGAATTGGAGACGTTTTAACTACTACCATTCTAGCTAATATTATTAAAGCAAACTTTCCAGAAGCTAGTGTAGATTATATGTGTTATTCGTATTGTACAGATGTATTGCAAGGAAATTCAGCTATTGATAATATCATCGTTTTAGAAGAAACAGTTAGAAAAAAGTATGGGTTGTTTTTTAAGTTTATCCATGACATTCGAAACAAAAAATATAATATTGTCATAGATGCTTACAGCAAATTGGAAACGAATCTGATTACCACATTCTCAGGAGCTAAATATAAAATTTCTTATCACAAAGGCTATTCGAATATTTTCTATAACCATAATATCAAGAGACTACCTAATGGTACAAAAAGTGAATATGGCTTAGCTATAGAGAATAGATTAAAACTTTTAGAGCCTTTGAAATTAAAGGATATATCCGATTTTAAACCAAAACTATTTTTATCTGAAATCGAAATTGCAACAGCAAAAAAAACATTATTGGATGCTGGGATAGATAAACATAAACCGTTATTTATGATTGGTATTTTAGGAAGTGAATGGTATAAAACATATCCATTGGAAAACATGGCTGAACTTTTAGATTATACAGTCGCTCAAACCAATGCATCATTATTGTTTAATTATATTCCCAATCAAAAAGAAGACGCCATAAAACTTTATAATTTATTAAGTGAAGCCACGCAAAAGCATGTTTACTTTGATGTTTATGCTGATTCACTCAGGTCTTTTTTAGGAATCCTTTCACAATGTACTGCACTTATTGGTAACGAAGGAGGCATCGTAAATATGGCAAAGGCATTACAAATACCAACGTTTTCGCTATTCTCACCAAGCGTGGATAAAGAAACTTGGCAGATTTTTGAAGATGAAAAAAATATATCCATTCATTTAAAAGATTTAAAACCAGAAATATATTCTGAATTTGATGAAAAACATATTAAGGAACATACTTTTGAATACTTCAATGCTTACCCAATTGATACCATTAAAGAGAAATTAAAGTTGTTTTTTAATGTTATTTTAAATTAAATACTGAATCTTAGAAAATCATGCAAAAATTTACAGCAATAATTCCAACAGGCAATGAAATACATAATATAGAAGCTGTTATCGCATCTGTGGATTTTGCCGATGAGGTTTTAGTGGTTGATAGTTTTAGCACAGATGGCACGTTTGAAATAGCCGAAAAACTCGCTACAAAGGTCATTAGAAGACCGTTTGATTATCACGCTTTACAAAAAAATTGGGCCATTCCCCAAGCTAAATATGAATGGATTTTACTAGTTGATGCTGACGAGCGTGTGACGCCTGAATTAAAAGCTGAAATTCTGGAGATACTCAAAAATCCAGATCCAAACATTGTAGCCTATTGGATTGGCAGAATGAATCACTTTATGGGAGAACGTGTTTATTACAGCGGTTGGCAAAACGACAAAGTCATTAGGCTTTTTAAACGTGATTTCTGCAAATACGAAGAAAAACATGTCCATGAAGAAATTATTGCCAATGGATTGGTGGGCAAATTAAAAAACAAATTGTATCACAATACCTATATTACATTCGACAAGCATATTGCTAAATTGAATCGATATGCCACTTTACAAGCCAAGGATTACGATAAAAAAACAGGCGCATTAACACCTTATCATTTTATTATAAAGCCTTTTTGGGGCTTTTTTAAACATTATATAATTAAAAGCGGCTTTAGGGATGGCGTTGTTGGCTTAACTATTGGTTACATTCAAGGCTATGTGGTTTTTATGCGCTATGTGAAACTTTGGTTATTAAGAAAAAACAGAAATTAATATTTCTTCCAAAACTTTAGTTTCTTTTTTAAACGTATTTTTCTGTAAAACCGTTCTTGAAACGCTTCGGTTTCCTGCCACATGAAGTTAAATACCTTTTCATAATCATAGCCAGTGCATTTTGCGTATTCGTCGCTCATGATCTCAACCATGGATTTATGGATGGTCAGTTTTGCGAAATTTTTAATCCTAGTTTCAAAATCGAGTTTCCCAAAGTCCATTCTGTTTAAGTCAACCAAATAAAATTTATAATTGCCGTTATTTAATTGAATCAATGTATTTCCTGGCGAATGGTCTAAAAAATGAATGCCATGTTCATGCAATTGAAACGTAAATCTTGTAAATGCCCTTAAAATAGCTTCGTAGTTAGGAATACTAAAGTCGTTGGTTAATTCCCGATAGGTTAAATCATAGTTCAAATGCTCACTCACATAATAACTTTTTTTGAATAAAAAAGCATTTGTAAACTCGTAATACGCCATGGGCTGTGGCGTCCCAATTCCCAATTT
>NCDW01000116.1 GCA_002280395.1 Flavobacteriales bacterium 32-35-8 | reverse complement strand
AAAAAGAACTGCAAATTATTGAAAAATATCAAATAAATACCCTTTTAGTTATGAAGAAAAATTATATTTTTGCGGCGCATTAAAATACAATAGATGGCAACTTATAATAAAAGAGGAAACAAACCAAAAACAAAAGAAGAGATAGAACACACTATTGAAGAAAGTTCTACAACAGCAGAGGTTTTTAACACATTAGATCAAACAGCTTCAAAAACAGAGGCGTTTGTAGAAAAAAACCAAAAATATATTTTTATTATAATAGGACTTGTTGCAGCAGTTGTATTGGGGTATTTAGGTTATAATGAATTCATAGCAAAACCAAAGCAAGTGGAAGCTATGAATGAAATGTTCCAAGCTCAGAAATATTTTAATGAAGCTGTTAACGGAGTTGAAAAAGATTCTTTGTTCAATTTAGCATTAAATGGAGGCGAAGGTAAATTTGGTTTCTTGGATATTATTGAAGAATATAGTGGCACACCAGCAGCAAACTTGGCCAATTATTGTGCGGGTACGTCTTATTTAAGATTGAAAAATTACAAAAAAGCGGTTGAGCATTTAAGTAATTTTAAAAGTGATGACGACATATTGGCACCATTAGCGAAAGGTAATATTGGTGATGCATTTGTACAATTAAATCAGCCAGAAGACGCTTTAGATTACTATGAGCAAGCAGCTAATTTGAGAACTAATGACTATACCTCACCCATGTACCTATACAAAGCAGGTGCTATTGCTTTAGAATTAGGCAAAGCGGATTTAGCGTTAACCCATTTTCAGAAAATTAAAGATGAATTTCCTAATTCTACTGAAGCAGCAACGATTGATGTATTTATAGGAAAAGCGCAAGTGTTGGCAAACAAATAATATGGCGACTGCTAATAAAAACTTATCAGATTACGATAAAGCTACAATCCCAAACGCGAAAGATTTTCGGTTTGGGATTGTTGTTTCTGAGTGGAATGATACTATTACCGAAGGCTTATTTCAAGGGGCTTATCATGCTTTGATAGAGAATAATGTATTGCCAGAAAACATCGTAACGTGGCATGTTCCAGGTAGTTTTGAGCTTATTTATGGAAGCAAAAAAATGCAGGAACAATTGGTTGATGCCGTTATTGCCATTGGAAGTGTGATTCAAGGGGAAACCAAGCATTTCGATTTTGTTTGTGAAGGTGTTGCCCAAGGCATTAAAGATTTAAATGTGTTGCATGACACGCCCGTGATTTTTTGTGTACTGACCGATAATACCATGCAACAAGCCATAGACCGTTCTGGTGGAAAACATGGCAATAAAGGTACCGAAGCTGCTATTGCTGCTATTAAAATGGCTTTTTTACGGAAAAATAGTTAGTTGCTACTTTACAACTGTTAACAATTTTTAGCAATTCCTTTCCTAGTTTCTCTCTATTTTTAAGTATTTTTGAGGTATAAGCAATACAACTATTTTGTTTAATCAGCGGAAAAATAAAGCATTCAATTATAAGCCTAGATTTTCTAGAGAAACCGATTCAGATGCCAATCAGTTACATGCTGAAAAGGAAAAAGATTTTGTCTCTAAATGGAAACAAGGGAGCCACTTGGATAAGCGCATAGTAAAAGGGGGCATGTCAATAAAAATGCTGATACTTGTTTTGGTATTATTATTGATTTGTATGTATGTATTGGAGAAAAAATACATGTAACAAAAACCGAAGAAATCATGGGACTTTTAAAATTGCGTAAAAATAAAAAATTCAGTTATACGCCTCGTTATTTTGATGATAAAGGAGAAGGCAACCCTTTTGAAATAAAACATAAATTTGACGATTTTAGAAAAACGGTGGGTAGTAACAACGGCCTGAAAACAAAATTCAACAATGCTATAGACGATTTAAAGACAAACCCAGATAGAGAAGCCAATAGACGTATATTGATTATAGTGGGCATTTTACTTATTATTTTCCTTTTTATCATCGGATTCGATTTATCCATTTTCTTTTCAAAATAATTCATGGCAGACATCATACAGCTTTTACCAGATCATGTAGCTAATCAAATTGCTGCTGGAGAAGTTGTACAACGTCCGTCTTCCGTAGTCAAGGAATTGTTGGAAAATGCCATTGATGCCGAAGCTACTGTTATAAAACTCATTATAAAAGATGCCGGGAAAACCCTTGTTCAGGTCATTGACAATGGTAAAGGTATGAGTACGACTGATGCCAGATTGAGTTTTGAGCGTCATGCCACTTCTAAAATTCGCACTGCTGACGATTTATTTCAATTGCATACCAAAGGTTTCCGAGGAGAAGCGTTGGCAAGTATTGCTGCCATTGCCCATGTAGAATTAAAAACCAAACAGCAGGATGATGAGGTAGGTAATGCCATTATTATTGAAGGGAGCAGTATTGTTTCGCAAGATGTTGTGGTGACTCCAAAAGGGACATCCATTTCGGTAAAGAACTTATTTTTTAATATCCCGGCGCGACGTAATTTTTTAAAATCCAATGCGGTGGAATTGCGCCATATTATTGATGAATTTCATCGGGTGGCCTTAGCACATCCTAATATTTCATTTTCTTTTTTTAATAACGGAAGTGAGGTTTTTAATCTTCCAACGGGGAATTACAGGCAACGTATCGTTAATATTTTCGGAAACAAAACTAATGAAAAATTAGTCCCTGTTGAAGAGACTACAGAGGTTTTAAAAATAAGTGGATTTGTAGGCAAACCAGAATTTTCCAAGAAAACCAGAGGCGAACAATACTTTTTTGTGAATGACAGATTTATAAAAAGCGGTTATTTAAACCATGCCATTTCGTCCGCGTTTGATGGTTTATTGAAAAGCGATTTGCATCCAACCTATTTTTTATATCTAACGGTCAATCCGCAAACCATCGATATCAACATCCATCCTACAAAAACAGAGATTAAGTTTGATGATGAACATACCTTGTATGCCTTATTGCGTTCGGCAGTAAAGCATAGTTTAGGACAATTTAATATTGCGCCGGTGCTTGATTTTGAGCGTGACCCCAATTTAGATACGCCTTACAATTATAATAAAATAGAAGTCAATAATCCTGTTATTGAAGTAGATAGAAGTTTCAATCCGTTTAAGGAAACTTATAATTCTGGAAAACAAACCACGGCATTTAAAACCCAAACTTTAAATAATTGGGATAGTTTGTATGTTGGTCTGGAATCTAAAGGAAACGATTTCAGAAAGGAATTTAGCGAAGTTCATTTTGAAAGTGAGGAGTCTACGGAATCCATTTTTGGTTCAGAATCGCAAGTAGAACAAGTTCAAACGACGTATCAACTTCATAATAAATATATTGTTAGCACCATTAAATCGGGAATGCTTATTTTAGATCAATACAGAGCGCATCAGCGTATTTTGTATGAAGATTTTTTAAAGTGCATGACCATAAAAGAAGGTATGAGCCAGCAATTATTATTTCCGCTGGAGCTTCATTTTTCTACAACTGATATTGAAATCATTAAACAGCTAAAAGTGGATTTAGAACATGCCGGTTTTGTGTTTTCAAACATTTATAATGACCTAGTTGAAATCATAGGTTTACCCATAAACATTCCAGAAAACGAGGTGCGTAATATTTTAGACTATTTAATAAGTGACGTTGAGAATGAAGTGCCCGATAGTAATTTTAGTGCCACCGATTTATTGGCAAAATCCATGGCAAAAAGTTTAGCGATTAAACGCGGGCAATCGCTTAAAAGAGAGGAACAAGAACATTTGGTAAATAGCTTGTTTGCTTGTAAAGAACCCAATGTGTCACCCAATAACAAAGTCACGTTTATTACCATGAGCGTTGATGAATTGGATAAAAAATTTATATAGAATATGATGAGGATTTCAGAAACCGTGAAGCACTTAATAATCATTAATGTGATTATGTTTATTGGTACGTTAACAATAGCGAACGGTGTTTTTTATGGTTTATTTGCTATGCATTTTCCGGAAAATTTAGCCTTTAAGCCCTGGCAAATTATTACTCATATGTTTATGCATGGTGGAGCAGACCTAGCTAATTTTAGTATTACACACTTACTTTTTAATATGTTTGCTTTATGGATGTTTGGTTCTCCAGTAGAGCAAGTTTTGGGATCTAAACGCTTCTTGTTTATCTATATTTCTGCTGGATTAGGAGCTGTTGCTTTACAAGTTGGGTATTATTATTTCGATTTTTACAGTGCTTATAAAGGTATTGCGGATTTAAATATGGACGGTGAGTTATTAAGAAAAATTGTTTCAATTGACGCAAGTGAAGGACAATATATAAAGGGGGAAATATTGAGTAGACAAATGATGCCAATTTTAGATTCATATAATTTTAATCCTAATTTAATTGATGGAAATGCATTCAAATCACTATTCGATATGAATATTATAGCTAGAAGTAGTATGGTTGGTGCATCGGGTTGTATTATGGGTGTTATGGCAGCTTTTGCTATGATGAATCCGAATGCGGAACTGATGATGATTTTCTTGCCTATTCCCATAAAAGCTAAATATTTTATTCCAGGTATTATTATTTTGGATTTAATTTCTGGTGTAACCGGTCAATCGTTTTTCAGTCCGAGTAACACGGCTTACATGGCACACGTTGGTGGTGCGGTCACCGGATTTTTAATTATGTGGTATTGGAAAAAAAATCAGTTCAATAGTAATCGTTGGAATTAACATGACATCTCTCTTTCAAGATATAAAGACTAAGTTGGAACGGCTGAATGCGTTGGAAAAAATCATTGTCATTAATGTCATTATTTTTCTGTTTGGTCTTGTTTCATCAATAGTATTTGGTAGTTCAAGAAGTGGCAGCTTAAGTTGGTTGGAATTACCCAGCGATTTTGGTACGTTTATCTTAAAACCTTGGTCTGTTATAACTTATGCTTTTGCGCATTACGATTTTCTGCACATCCTTTTTAATATGCTGTGGCTTTATATGGTAGGGCAATGGTTTCTTAATTTGTTCAATCCGAAACTGGCATTAAACGTCTATTTTTTAGGAGCTATTAGTGGCGGACTCCTTTTTATGGTTTGTTATAATTTGTTTCCTAACTTATTGGTAACATCCAGTTTGGTAGGTGCTTCTGCTTCGGTTAGGGCTTTGCTTATTTTTCTTTGTACTTACATGCCAAATAAAGAACTTCGGTTTTTTACTTTCAATCTTAAATTGTGGTATTTTGGTCTGGCTATTATTGTTTTTGATGTGATTGGACTTTTCGGACTCAATACGGGGGGTAATTTGGCGCATCTTGGCGGTGCATTGCTTGGTTATTTTTATGCAAATCAATATGTAAAAGGACACGATATAGGCAAAGGTTTTGGAAAGTTTATGGATGCTATTGTTGATTTTTTCAGTTTTTCAAAAAAATCGACTTTAAAAACAGTCCATAAAAATAAAAGTAAAGTTGGTGGTTATACTAAAGCCGATTTTAATGAGTTTAATCATCAAAAGAAGATTGATGTTATTTTAGATAAAATTAGTAAAAGTGGTTATGATAGCTTAACCGCTGAAGAAAAGGAATTTTTATTTAGAGCGGGGAAATGAGGAGGAAGACGGATGACCGAAGACAGAAGACGGAAGACCGAAGATATATAATAGACCATAGAATTGGGAAGACCCAAGATTTAAGACCAAAAACCTAGAACCCAAAACCCAAGACCTTGAACCCAAAAGAGCTGAGTAAGTAAAGCACTAAAACATGAAAAAACTAAGCCGTTTTGATAAAATCATATTTGTTTTTAATATCATTGCGGCTACTTTATTATTGTTATCTTACATATTGCCATTTTTGCCTCCAAAGGCATTTTTTGTACTTTCTGTGCTTAGTTTGGGTGTTTCTGTACTTATCATCATCAATGTGTTGTTTTTTATGTATTGGTTATTCAAACTAAAAAACCAACTTATAGTGTCATTAACGGTTCTTGTAATTGGGTACATAACGTATGGGTCTTTATATAAATTTTCATCCTCTAAAAATATTGATAATACCAATAATATTAAAGTTATGAATTACAACGTCAGGTTGTTTAATTTATATGAGTGGATTCCTGAAGATAGCATAGATACTAAAATATTGGATTTTATTAAAAAAGAGTCGCCAGATATTTTGAACATTCAAGATTACCATCCCAATCCGGACTTAGATTTTTCTTTCTTTAAATACAAATATGAAAAGCTATCTGGGAAAAAATTAAAAAGTGGGCAGGTGATTTTTTCCCAATATCCCATAATAAATTCAGGATCTTTAGAATTTCCAAATACGGCCAATAATGCCATTTTTGCCGACGTTGTAAAGGGTAAGGATACGATTAGGATTTACAACATCCATCTTCAATCGTTGAAAATTGATACCAATGTTGAAAAACTAAAACAAGAAAATACCTCGTATCTTTTTAACCGTGTAGGTTCAACATTTAAGATGCAACAGGCACAAACAGAGCTTTTTTTAGCGCATAAAAAACAGTGTCGATATAAAATGATTATTACGGGCGATTTTAATAATACGGCCTATTCGTATGTGTATAATCGTATTAAAGGCGATTTAAATGACACATTTATTGAAGCAGGAAATGGTTTTGGACGGACTTATGATTTCAAGTTTTTTCCCGTACGGATCGATTTTATGCTTGCAGACGAGGCATTTGCCGTGAATGGATTTAAAACGTATACGGAACGTTATTCCGATCATTATCCGATTATGACGAAATTGAGTTTGGAGGAATAGTTGGTCATTGACTCCGTCCGAATCTTTATTCCATCAAAAAGTGGATTCCTGCCTACGCAGGAATGACAAAAATCACATAAAAGAACAATCCACCACATCGGCTATGATGTGAATCACCAATCCCAAAGCCACCAATCTAGATTTTTTGGGAATTAAAAGAAACACATAAAACGTCATGGCAAAATAGGAGTGAAGTGGATGAAATCCAATACTACACCTGTTCGGGTTAAAAATTGGAGTTGCTAATAAGTGGTCCAAATCAATCAAAATACCAGCTAGCATGATTAAAAAAGCATATTTCCATTGCGATTTATACCAAATGAGTGCCACAAAAAGCGGTAATAATAGATGACATCCGTAATGGGCAAACGTTTGTATCATGAT
>NCDW01000115.1 GCA_002280395.1 Flavobacteriales bacterium 32-35-8 | reverse complement strand
TTACCTAAATGCAAACTTGCTTACTATTACAAGTGATGAAGATTCTAAAAAGTTGAAGAAATCGGCTACTGATATCACCAAAAAGCTACTCAAAAATAAGGCTAAAATAGTATCATATACACTTTCTGCAATCGATCCAGACGTCTCACCCGAAAATACAGACATAGTAGAAGTCAAAGAGGTTATAATAAAGAATTGGAGCACGTTTGCGACCAATGCCAAAGACACCCCTCTAACATATATTAGAGCAGTGATATTGGAAGCTTTAAGCAGCATAAGCGATGATATTAACCACTCGCTACTCATATGGTTTGCGAGCAGAAATATTGTTCAATTTCATAAACTGATTGGGAAAGAAAAGGAAATTATATTGGGATTCCTTGCAAAGCTGGGTAATGGTATCAATCAAAACGCTAATAAAGAGTGGGCGTTGTCAAATAATAATACGCTATCAAAAATTGAAATTGAGTTAAAGGAGATAACAAGGTATTCAATCAACGATGATAATTTAAAAAAGTATTTAGAAGATGCTTCTGGTCCATCAAATTCTGATGGAGTTACAAATTTTGATTCTCCAAATTCAGTTTGGCCAAATTCAGGACAAAGTTGGAGTCATCAATTTGTGCCAAGAGCGACCAAAGGGATTAAAAATGTAATTGACCCATCTTTGAAAGCCATTGTTACGGTTGTAAATGAGAATAAAAACACAATCCAAAACAGTTTAAACAAAGCATTAGAACAATTGCAAAAGGAACTTTCAGATAGAAGCAAATCATTACAGCTTAGATCAGAGCTCTTGTGGTGGAAAGAAGCAGGATACTCATCTTCTAACGATAAAAGCTATGGTGAGTTGAATGAAAATATATTGGAAATAGTATTGGCCTATGATTACTCATCCCTTATTCCTACTATTTATCCAAAAAGCGTTGATTATTTTCTGAAAGAAACTTATAAAGGACTAAAGGGAAGTACAGAGGAAACACTCCCTCTTGAAGACTTTCTTAAAACGGTTCAGGATCATAAGGAGGAATTGAAACTCATATTTCCAGAAGAGGAAGCATTAAATACTAAATTAACATTGATGAGTTTTGTCAACGGTTTGATATGGAGCAAAAATAATTTAACTCAATTTGAAGAGCTTGTAGGGATACCGCTAAATATTGAACTGTCTTCAAATGAATTGACAACTTGGTTGTTTCATGATTTCCAATTAGTAAAAATTCTAAACACAAAGTAGTATGACAAGTAAATGTTCAAATCCTGAATGTGCTGCACCGATCAGTTGCCACGAAGGAAAAGAAAAGCCTACGGAATGTGAGTTTTGGATGAAATCAAACAATTCGCAACCTAAGACCAAGTCTGGTTCAAAAAAAGAAAAAAAATCCGATTTGCCATGGACAGGTGACGCTTTGACTATAGAAGAGCTGTCTAAAGTAGCTTACAGAAATACACCCGTGATCATTGGTATAATAGGAAAAGCTGATGCCGGTAAGACAACATACCTCGCTATGCTCTTTACATTACTCCTTAGAGGCATAAAACTTAAAGAATTTGACTTTTGTGGCACGAAAACAATAAATATTTGGGATGAATTATATCAAAAATTAAGGGTTCAACAAGACGGTGTCATATTTCCTGATTCTACTCCAGCCCAATACATCCGCTTATTGCATTTGGCATTACGAAACGATTCGAAAAAATTAAAAGACATTTTAATAACTGACGCATCTGGTGAGGTTTTTTCTGTTTGGTCAAAAAATAGAAATGACGAAAACGCGGAGAATGCAAGATGGGTTTATGAACATTCAAATGCTTTTATACTCTTTATTGATTGCGAGGATTTGATTAATAGAAAAGCTCAAGCAAAGAATGACATTGTAGATCTGGCACAAATGTTAAAGCACGATTTAAGAAACAGACCAGTTATTGCTGTTTGGTCTAAAAGTGATAAAAAAGAAGAAGTACATCCAATAATTCGGGAAAAACTACAAGGAGAATTGAAAGAGCTTTTTGAGAATTATGAAGAGATAGACATCAGTAACTTCTCCTCAGATGATCCTGATGTATTAGTTCATAAGAACAATATTGCTGTACTGGACTGGCTACTTTCCAGAGTATTTACTGTTAGCAAGTCTGAAATTCTAATTGAAAATGATAGCACGGTAAATGACATTTTCTTAAATTATAAAAGCACATAAATGGGTACATCTATATTACTTATCGGAAAACCTCATTCATCTAAGACGGTATTCCTTTCACAGTTTTACTCAAAATTGCAGAAAAATAAGAGTAAGCTGAAACTTTATAAATCAGCGGATGATTTATCCCCTATTTCCGGGGCAAGAGAAGCATTAGCATTAGGAGAAGAACCTCAGGCAACTCCATCTGAAAAAAGTGTAAAATTTTACTTGCCTATCCAGATAGCTGAAAAGCAAGTTGATTTAAAATGTCCAGAATATGGAGGAGAACAGGTTTTAAGTATTGTTGAAAATCGGGAGTTAAATAAGGAATGGACGGCTTCCATACAGGAAAGTAACAGCTGGATTTTGTTTATCATATTAAATAATATAAACAAGCCTTTAGATATCAGTGATGTTACCTATTCTGAACAACATCATAAAAACTCGAAAGAACCGATGTCTGAAACCGAGTATAAAATATCGGATCAAAGCTTTTTTATTGAATTATTACAAATCCTTTTACATACCAAAGGAATCGATTACCATAAGTTAAATGATAAGCCAAAGCTTACTATTGTCTTAACATGCTGGGATGAAATGAATACACAAGAAAAGCCTTATGATGTATTGAAATCTAAATTACCACTCTTATTAAACTTCTTGGAGTCTAATTGGGATGAAAATTATCTGAACATAGTTGGTCTTTCTGCTCAAGGATTTTCTCTGACTACACCAGAGAACAAAGAAAAATACCAGATTGAAGGCCCCGAAGAATTTGGGTACTTAATATTGCCAAATGGCATCCAAACAAATGACATTACAGAACTAATAGAACAAGCCTTATTGTGAAAATAATTATACATCAATGCATTTGCGGAGAAGTGAATAAAGCATGGGGTTTAATAAAAACCACTTTGCCGGATGTTAGTATTGCTAAGAGTATTGCCTTTAGAACGGATTTGCAAGATCAAACCAGTGGAGTTAACTGGGAGCCTGCGATTCGTGGATTTTCGGAAGGAGACTTCTTCCTGATTATGAAAACTTTTGAAGATAAAGCTATTGATGTAAGGCCAGGAAGGAAATTTTCTCATGTTCTGTTGATACCGAAAAAAGAAATAATAGGAATATATAGCATAGAGCAGATTATAAGTCTGTTACCCCAAAAGATAAATAAGAATACACTGTTAGAGCCGATTCCGATAGAAATAACCTCAAACAATACCGTCCGTATACCAGATACAATACAGGGGAAATTCAACAAACTCATTCATGGCTATATTAATATAAACAGTTATAAAAATACATTAATCTGGATTGGGCAGGAAGGCTTCGATATAGCGGTAATAGAGCTATGGAAACGTTTGACTCTGATTGAACGACAAAATTTTCAGTTTGGGATTGCATTTAATAACGACCATAAAGGAGCTGACGGCATAAGTTTAATTGCTGTACCTGAAAGTGTTCAAAGCAAGTTTGTCAAATCGGACTTCTTTATTATTGGAAAGAACGATAACCATGAACCTACTGAGTTAGTAGAACAATTGTTAATTGGTGATGAGTCCGTTCAACAACGTATCAGTATTTTCGAGAAAACGATTGAATCGAAGCCACTTTCACGAGAAGATATTGCATTGATAGCTAAAGGTATTGATACTTTTGAACAATTAGACAACATACACGATCTTAAAAAACTAAATACTCTTTCACATATTATAGCAGAATACGCTTCTTTGGACAAACAAGGTGTTGGTTTTAAGCAACAATTATTAAATAAAATTATCCTATTAGCAGAATCTGCAACCTTTTCTGATCTGAATATATTAAGAAATTTCAAAACAGAGAGCTTTAAAAACTCAAAAAAAACATTATCTACAGCATTAATAAGCTGGATGAAGAAATATATTTTTTCAATTGAAAATAAATCAGTTGGCTATATCTCATTTTTTGAGCAGATAAAAAAGAGTAATCCGAATTGGTGGGATAAAGTAATAATACAAGAACTAGAATCCTACTTAGGAACCACTCAAGCTTCCAAGATTGCTACTGTTTACGCTTGGTTAATGGAGTCATCATCCATTCTATCTATAATTAAAGCTTTAATTGACAAGTCCGAAAACGCTGAAAGCTATTTTATTGAAAAATTACCTAAGAGAATTTCAAAGGAACTTATTAAAGAATTACAAGATTTCTCGATTAGCAATAATTGGCTAAGGTTATACGCCCATCTATTGGATAGGCAATTTGAATTAAGCACTGCTCTAACAGAACTATTCAAAATTGATAAGGACGAAAACTATTTTGAAGCTATTGGGGTGATAATAGCGGAAAAAGATGATAACTCAATTATTGATTATGCTGTTAACACCGGCGAATCTCGAATGATTAAAATTGCTGGTAAAATCTGTCGTAATACACCTAAGTACCTGAACAAAATGAATGTCTTAAATGCCAGTTGGCAACTAATTTGGGTAGAGGCAATTGAAAATGGAAGTCAGTTAGAAGCAGGATTAAAAGAGCCTGAAAAAGAAATACATAAATTGTTTGACCATCTTATTGATGGCAACGTGATTTCTGAAAAACTTATTGATAAGATTTCCCGCTCAGAATTCGGAAATCTACTTACTTATCCTAACCAAGCTAATTTATGGGAAAAGCTGCCAGTATCAATAAAAGATATTGTTTTGCTTAAAACGTCTACTGCATTACTTAAACAACTCAGTCAAAATTCAACTACTGAGATACCAAATGATAACATCTTGTCAGAATATATAAGTAGAAAGGGCATTGCTGATTTCTTGTATTTCAATAGAAATAATATCAAATCTGTAATTCCGATCTTTGAAAAATTCCCTCAACTAACTGACAATAATCTTCGGGATTATTTGAATAATTTCTCTGGACAAATAAATGCCATTGACGCAACTCAATTAGGAAAATTGATAGCAAGAAAACGCTTTTCCAATTCTGCTTCCACCATTAACTCCAAGGCCTCTAAAACTAATAATTGGAGATTTGCATTGGCCGAATGCTGTAATTTGTTAGACTTTTGGACAAAATTGTTTTCTCCATATTCAGGGAGTTTACTATCATCTAGTATTACCCAAGATGAATGGTGGCGAAATATGGAAGAATTAATTATCGAATTATACTCTAATGGAACTTCATTAACAACTATTTGGAAGAAAGCAGGAGGAAAAGAATCTCAATTGCTTATGAATGCTTCTCCTGCTAATGTTTGGAATGATGTACTTTACAAATTACGTAGAGGGCAATTCAAAGATATAACTGTGAATAATTTACTGAAAGAAATAAAAAAACAATATGGAGAAAACCAGAAATTTAAAATCATATATGATTTGCGAAAAAACTTCATAAAACATAACTGATTATGAGCCTAAAAGAATTATACAAAGGAGCAAAACTCATTGAAACAATAGAAAATTATGCTTTAGCTGAAGATGTGAAATCTCTAAATGAGGATGTTTTAAATAATGAAAGATTTTGGTTCTCTAATGATGAAGAGTTTTGGAGAAATATAATCGCTGATCCCATTAAATATTGGAACCAAAAAATTGACTTATATAATTTTGTGCTTTCCAATTGGATTGCTCGAATTCCAGGACTTTATTGGACGCCATCATCAGAACAAATCAGACAGCATAAGAATGAAGATGTTGCTTTACAAAGTAAACAATGGATTGAGTTTTACCCTCCAGGAAAATCAAAAAAAGTGATGGGGGGAGTGGGTACGTTATTATTACCGCCGACTGATGAAGGAAAAGTATTATTATCAGTTAGTGCTGGTTGCAATGCATCAACTGGAATTCCTTTGTTATGCTTCCCTGAAGTTTATGATTATTTGAAAATCAAGCAAGGGGATTGCGTCATGATTAGAGCTGCTAAATGGCAACCAATGGATATGCATTGGACATCAAAATTCGCTTCAACCAAAGATATACCTAGAGGGTATTTGGTAATTGATTCCATTGATAAAATCCAAATATTGGATAGAAACTACCCTGTTGTCTATCATCCTTTTTCTTTAATGGAATACGAATATCAAGACAGTCTTTTTTATGATTTTGTATATGTAACAGCAGATAGTAAAGTGAAAAATGTTGATAGAGAAATCGAGGGATTTTTTAAAGAATATGCAAGAAAAGAAGGACGCCACGGTGAATATCTTTTAAATCCTAATATAGTCAGTCCAATTTTTCAATCTCGTTACTTATCTCCAACAGAATTAACGCAAGCATCTGAAAAGGCAAAACTAAACTTACTATACGAGAGAATTCGCGGATCCTATTTCAAGGAGCAATCAATAGAGCAGTTAATGATAAAGCTGCCGCAATATTATCAATCTAGTTTATCAATCAGAACTTTAGCAAAAAATATTGGATTAAATGTTTCTTTATTAGAAGAAGGATCCGCAATTAATATGTCCTCTCAACTCATAGATTTATGTATCAAAAAAGAAATAGTAGAAAATATGATTGATAGAATAATACTAGAATACCCAAAAATATTTAACTAATTATGGCGTGGACGAAAAAACTTACGCAATTAAATGACATCTTAAGTGACTTGGTTCCTAACAAGGACGGAATCACAAAATATGTAAAAGCATCCGGTTTGAAACCACAATTTATTGATACTAGTGGTAACGCTTTGGACGTTTGGAGCAATGTTCTAAGCGAAGCAGACAAGAACAGTAAGGTTGATGAATTAGTAAAGTCTGTATTAGATACCTATCCTGATAATCCATTTCTAAAATCAGCATTATTTGCGAAAGAAATTGATTTTTCGGTAGCTCCCGATATTGATGATACCTCAAATTGGCAGGATGTTTCAGAAGAAACATTAGAAGTTCTGACAATGGAACAAAGTACATTGTTGCCTGTAAATTTTCTAGCGAAAGGAGTGCGAAAAAGTAAATCCGTAGGGAAAGTTGAAATTAAAATTGGTAGTAACAGATATAGTGTAGGT
>NCDW01000114.1 GCA_002280395.1 Flavobacteriales bacterium 32-35-8 | reverse complement strand
CTGCCTTAAGCAGTTCTACGGTAGTATGCGACCCAATGTAGCCTGTTCCGCCTGTTACGAGAATTTTTTTGGACATTTTGAGATGAGTTAAAAGCTCCAGTATGTGAACTTTTGATTGCAAAATTGGAGTCATATAATAAAGGCCAATCATTTCCAACATGATTCAGGTCTGTACTGTACGGAATCCACGATTCATTATCCCTCATTCCCCAAATTGTTAAGGCATATTTATTTGCAGCTGGAAGCGTATTATAAATTTTCACCATTTCTTTGTATTTTGCTTTTTGGGCTAACCTTCTTTCATTGGTAAAAGAAGTGACGTCATTGAATTGATTAACTTGTATATCCAATTCCGAAACATGAATTTTCAAACCTTTTGCTACAGCTTTGTTAAGGTCGGTTTCTATTTGAGCCTTGGTTGGAGTTAAATACGTATTGTGCATTTGGAAACCAAGACCATCAATAACATTAGCCGCTTTTAAATCATCTACAAGACTAAAAACTTTATCCTGTTTTGGGCTATTAGTTGAGGTAGCATAATCATTATAAAATAATAACAATTTAGTGTCACCCGCAGCATTCGCAGCATTTCTTGCCCACTGAAAACAGTCTTTCACATAATTAGCTCCCATTCGTTGCAGAAAAATAGTATTTCTCATCTTGCCGTCAGTGTCATCTACGGCTTCGTTAACTACATCCCAAGATTTTACTTTTCCAGCATAATGAGTAACCACATCCGTAATGTATTTTTTTACTTCTAAAGCAAATTCGGCATCAGTACCCGAAAAATCTTTTAACCATTGAGGTACTGCATTATGCCATACTAAAACATGACCGTGTACATTGATTCCATTTGTATTTCCGTAAGCCACAATTTTATCAGCGACGGTCCAGTTGTAAACGCCGCTTGCTGTAGAAATTTGATCCATTTTCATTTCGTATTCGGCAGAAATACTACTGAATTCATTTTTTAAAATAATATCGTAAGGGCTTCCAGTTGTTAATTGTGAAGCTTTTATTGCCATACCTACAAAAAATGGGTTGGCTACTTTATTAACTTTTACCTTTAAAAAAGTAGGATCTTCAGGAATACCGCTAGAACCTGTTGTTACCACACTAATAACATTTGAATAATCGGAAATTTCTGTTTCTGTTTTGGCTCTTACTCTGTAATAGTATTGTGTTCCTCCCAATAAACCAGCTATAACTTCATTTAAATCAGTAACTGGTTTTGCGTTGTAGTTTGCTACAAAAGTGTCAAAAGTTTCGCTGGTAGAAACGTCTAAGAGATAGCTTTTTGAGTTGGAAACATAATTCCATTTTGCTTTAAATCCATTATCGTTGACATCTTTTGGTGCGTTTGCTGTTGGCACTTCTAAAGTCTCAGCCACATCGTTATCTTCTTTTGAACAAGAATTCAAAGAAAGGAAGAGGCTAGCGAGTACTAGTAAAAATTTAATTTTCATACTTTTTTTATTATAGAATATTCTTCTTGTTATAGAGAATATGCTTATTTATAGTTTCCGTTTTTTGTTATTTATCAGATGATTTACTTTTATAAAAGAGACTGTTTTTTATCACAGTCACTTTTTTAGTTAAAGCATACAATCCTTAATTATTGGTAACGAATTTTAATATTGTCGTACTTTATCGTGGTAGGATTAGGAGTTTCTGTTTGAACTATTCCTACTTTAATTTCATTAACTTTAGAAGCATCAAGCGCAGTGGCTGGATCTCCGTACCCATAATTATCTTTGAAATCAGCTAGTTTTATGGTCATAGTTGTCCAATTAAGATCCGTTATTTTAAAATTATAACCATAGTTTTTATTATCAATAGTATTTAATTGAATAGCAAATTGAGTACCTACAACATTTGCACTTACATCAATATCTATAAAAGTTCTTGCAGCATCAGTGCTTGATGTACTTAGAAAACTAGTTCCTCCTCCGCCGCTACTTCCGTTATACCCATTGGCAGTGGAACCAGTCCAAGCAAGTGTTGCATAATTAGCTGTTGGACCGCCTGTAGTATTTGCGTTAAAACTAGCTACATCTCCATAAGACGTCCAGGCAGTTCTAACGCCATTTCCATCAAAATCAGATACCAGAACGATGGTAATGAAGTCTATTGTTTTTTTCGCTAAACCACCGGGAGTAGCAATTACTAGTTCTGATCCAGAGATTGCATTAGCTGGTAAACCAACGATAATTGAAGTAGGTGAATTTACAGAATAACTTAGCGCTTTTCCTCCTAAGGTAATTGAAGATACATTATAAAACCAAGTGCCTTCAATGGTTAATGGAAATCCAGGAGTTGCTGCAGCTGGAGTTGTTTTTGTAATAGTTGGAGTAGGTTGTAAAATCTCAATATCTTTAGTTACCGAGCCAGATGCTGTAAGAAAGGTAATGGGTTGTACTCCAAATCTACTACCGAGTTTATCATCAAAAGGAACGGTGAAAATAAAGGACTTATCTGAATTATGGTTGGGATTGAAGCTGACATCAATCTTATTGTCCAACGTGATTTTTTTCAAACCTGCTAGGCCATTACCTTCCACTCTAACTTTTGTTAATGGAAAAGTCTGATTTAATAAATCTCCTGGTTCAGCAACCATTGCGTCTATATTTGCAGTAACTGTATCATCATTTTGGCAAGCTGTAAAAGAAGCCATTACCAAAAGAATTAGAATTCTATATTTTAGTTTATTAATCATAATCAAAGTTAATTAAAGTTAAAAGGAACTGGAGGATCTAATAATGATGGATTAGTATCAATAGCAGATTGAGGTAATGGCAATTCAAAATAGTTACTTCCAGGAGTTATTTTTCTAGAGATTAACTCTGTTCTTTCTGGATCAGAATAAAAACCAACTTCTTGTTGGGAAATAATTGCTTTTGCTTCATTTAAACCGCGGCGCTTTAAATCAAAGAAATACTGACCTTCAAGAGCAAATTCTACTCTTCTTTCATTAAACAAATCCTCTCTTGTAAGTTCTGTTTTAATTGGTAATCCAGCTCTTACTCTTACTTCGTTAAATGAACTTAAAGCAGCAGCAGCAGTAGTTGAATTGGTACCAGCCAAAATAGCTTCAGAGTTCATTAATAAAACATCAGAATACCTTAGAATGATTGTATTTTGTGAGGTTCTCATAAAAAAGACATCATTTCTTTCGGCTGCAGAACCTACAATATACTTTCTGAAGTTTGCAGCCGTAGAAGAGAATGCTTTTTTATATCTAAAACCGCCTTTACTTTTTACTAATTCTGGGTAAAAGTCGCCATCAGTCATAATGGTATTCTTTTTTCTGGTATCGTTTGGTTCAAATCCATTTTGCAAAGAAATGGAAGGAAGGTATACTCCCCATCCGTCACCACCGCCAGTTATTCCCGATTCAGCAGGAGCGATATAAGCCTGATTTGTATTTTGTGTTCCCCATTCAGTAGCAATAGCTTTCCATTGTAAAGCAAACATACTCTCGGAACTATTATTATTTTCTGGACTGCTAAATAAGTTACCGTAATCTTGAATTAAAGTATATTGGTTCCCCATAATTTCCTGAGTTAAAGCGGCACATTCTGCATATTCATTTAGGGTCAAATGTACTTTTGCAAGAATACCCATAGCAACATATTTAGTTACATATCCTTTCTTTACAGCTGTTTCAGGTAAATTGGTAACGGCATATTCTAAATCTTGTTTGATGAATTTATAAACATCCGAAACCAGATTTCTTTTGGGTTGTGCTGCTGATCCTGCTTTACTAATAATAGGAACAGCACCAAAAGTTCTTACCAAGTAGAAATACGCATTGGCTCTCATAAATCGGGATATGGCTATCGCATTTTTATAGGATGCATCTGGTAGTTCACTCTTTCTATCTTCGACTAAACTCATTAAATTATTAGATTGATCGATAACCGAAAATAACGAAACGTAACCTTCTGTTAAGATTGGGTTTTGTGAGGTAACCTGAGCATCCATAAATTGGGCATAAGCACCATCAAAAGTAAAAGCGTTACCAGCATACATATCGCCTACAGCAATTAGGAATTTATCGTTAAAAGTAAACCAAGGTTTAAAGTATAAACTCTCAGCAATTCCGTCAAAGGCAGTAACTCCTTCAGGTAAATCGGCTGGAGTTAATTGGTTTTCAGAAGGTGCATTCAAAAATTCATCTGAACAAGAAAATAATGATAGCAATGGTATGAGCATTCCCATCATAAAAAGTTTAAAACGTTTTTTCATAACTATTTTTTTATGTTAATGACTACGAATCATTAAGTTAAATTTGTTTTTTTGTAATTCTTAGAATTCTAAATTCATTCCTACAGAAGTTGTTCTTGGTACAGGATAACGTCCTAAATCAATACCACTTAAGGTTATATTTTGATCTAAATTTCCTAAGGCAGGGTCAAAACCAGAATATTTAGTAAACGTGTATAAATTTTGGACATTTACATACAATTTTACTTTAGATATAAATGATTTTTCAAATATCTTATTAGGCAAATCATAGCTTAAAGAAACATTTTGAATTCTTAAATAAGAACCATCCTCAACAAATCGATTTGAAATTCGGCCGTTACCATTTGGATCGTTTAGCGTAATTCTAGGCACATCGGTATTTTCATTTACTCCAGCCTCAAAAGCTTGTAAGGCTTGAGTACTTACATTTCCAAAACGATCTCCAAATCCTGGATAAATTCCATCAATATAATGGCGGGTAAAGTTGTAAATTTGATTGCCTTGACTTCCTGTTAAAACGATTCCTAAAGTGATGTTTTTGTATTTAAAATTATTGGTAAATGAATACGTAAAATCAGGAATTGCATCGCCAATTGCCTTTTGATCTTTAGCATCAATTTTTCCGTCGTTATTAAGATCTTTAAAACGAATATCTCCAATTCCAGTTCCTGTTTCCTGAATTGGTCCTGCAGCTAATTCAGCAGCATTTTTGAATAAACCATCAGTAACATAACCATAAAACTGTCCAACAGGTTGTCCTTCGGATGTTCTGGTAACGTTGTATAAATCAAATTGTACTTTTCCTAATAAAGATTTTCCCGCACCCTGAAAACTAGTTAGTTCATTATTGTATTTGGAAAAAATAATAGTACTATCCCATGTGAAATTTTCGCTTTCGATATTTCGGGTATTTAAACTAATATCGATTCCTTTAGTTACAATTTCACCTGTATTTAGGTAGAAATTAAGAGCACTTTGATTGGATTCGTCATTAATTTGTTTGGTTAGGAAATCGGATGAATTTTTTACATAATAATCAAAATCTAACTTTACTCTGTTGTTCATTAATCCTAATTCAAAGCCAGTATTGAAAGATTTAAGGGATTCCCACTTAATATCAGGATTTCCTAAGTTGTCAATTGTTGGAGATACACCTCCAAAAGGGGATGAAAGTAGCGATAGAATGGTTTCATATCTATTTGATGGAATATTTTGATTTCCAACCGAACCGTAACCTACTCTAAATTTTAGATAATTTATTGTGCTTGATAAAGGCTCAAAGAACTTCTCGTTGCTTACAGTCCAACCTCCAGAAAATGAAGGGAAATAACCCCATTTGTTATTAGGGCCAAAGTTTGACGAAGCATCTGCTCTTAATGAAGCTGAAAAAGAATATCGGTCAGAAAAGCTATAATTTAATCTCGAAATATAAGAAGCCATAGACCATCTGCCAGAACCATTTCCGTTTATAGCGGTATCAATGTCACCAATATTTAAATTGGTAAAATCTTTATTTAAAAACTCTCCCGTTCTATAACCACTTAAATATTCATAACGGCTTTCCTGTGCTTCCTGACCTAATAGAAAAGTAAAGCTGTGATTTTCACCTATCGTTTTATTATAAGTCAAATAATTTTTAATATTCCAATAATAGCTTTGATCCTGTTGTTTGAATGATTTGTTTAAAAGTTCCGATACAGTTCCTAAAGTATATTTGGGTACAAAAGAACTGCTTTTTGCAAAATTCAAATCATATCCTAATTCTGATCTAAAAACTAATCCTTTAATTAGCGTAAAATCTGCAAATACATTTCCATTTATTTTATACCTGTCTGTTGTTGCATTATTGTATTCTGATAAAGCAATTGGGTTAGTCGCTTCATTAGCCGAAGATCCCAAACCACCGACAGGACCTGCGAAAGAACCATCAGGAAATCTAACCGGTAATTCTGGAGACTGTCTTAGTGTATTCATAACTAAACCACCTCTATCATCATTTCGTACTACTTTTTGAGAGGATCTACTCAATGACATATTGTTTCCAACTTTCAACCAAGGTTTTACATTTGAATTGACATTCAATCGCATTGACATTCTATTGAAATCAGAATTTAAAACAATTCCTTCTTGATTAAAATAGTTTAAAGAAGTATAATAACTTGTTCCTTCTTTTTCGCCAGAAAATGAAATTTGATGATTGTACATTGCAGCCGATCTAAAAAGTTCGTTTTGCCAGTTTGTTCCATTTCCTAACAAATTAGGTTTTTGATATTGATAAGGAATAGGTTCACCATTTAATTTAAATATGGATGCTTGGTATTTAGCATATTCTGGTAAGTTTAAAACAGCAACCGAATTTGTTACTTCCTGATTGGCCAAATAGGTTTCATAAGTAAATTTTGACTTCCCTTTTTTTCCTTTTTTGGTTGTAATTAAAACAACACCGTTTGCGCCATTTGCACCATAGATTGCTGTAGCCGATGCATCTTTTAAAATGTCAATTGTTTCGATATCTGAAATATTCAAACCTGACAAAGCCGAATTTTTAGTTTGTCCGTTTCCTCCACCTAAGGCGCTAAATGAAAAGGAGTCATTATTTTTATCTGCAAAAACTGGAGTTCCGTCAATTACATATAAAGGTTCATTACCATTAATAGAAGTAATTCCTCTAATTTGAACAGAAATCCCTCCTCCTGGTGTTCCTGAATTTTGAGTAACATTTACCCCAGCAGCTTTACCAATAAGAGCCTGATCGATAGAGGTAAAGGGTTTGTCTTGAATTTCTGAAGCTTTAATGGATGATACTGCACCATTTATATCTTTTCTTTTAGAAGTTCCGTACCCAATAACAACTACTTCGTTTAATTTTTCCAGGTCATTGACCATCGTCACCTGCATTGCTGATTTTGTATCTGCAGGCAAGGGCGGCGTGCAGGATCGCCTGCTCCAG
>NCDW01000113.1 GCA_002280395.1 Flavobacteriales bacterium 32-35-8 | reverse complement strand
ATTAAAGGAATTTTATAAAAGGTTTCTGAACCTATAAATTGTTGCAGTTCCGCTTTTATTTTGTTAACTTGTGTCTTCATTGTGATTTTCTTTTTAGAAGTTAATAATGAAAAAGAGAGCGCATCTTTTCCACTAGAACGCTCTCTTTTAATTTTAGTTATTCACTGGCGTTATCATCGTCTTTAATTCCCAAAAGCAGGATTTCATCTATAACCACTTCGGTTACATATCTTTTTTCACCCTCTTTAGTTTCATAAGAACGTGATGTCAATTTGCCCTCTAAGGCAACTTCTTTTCCTTTGCCCACATATTTTTCAACGATTTCGGCAATCTTTCCCCATGCCACGACATTATGCCATTGGGTGTCCTGTTGTTTCTCACCTTTTGAATCTTTGTAAAATTCATTGGTAGCAATTGAAAATTTAGCGACTTTCTTTCCGCTTTCAAGGTTCGTGATTTCTGGCTCGTTTCCTACGTTGCCAATTAACTGTACTTTGTTTTTTAGAGTACTCATAATTAAAAATTTAAAGATTAATATTTACCTATCTGAACCCTTCAGAAAGGCTTGAAAATTGATTTACTTATTATATCCAGAGCGTTTTCCTTTTTTTGTTTTTTTAACTTTTGTTCCGCTTCCTTTTTATTGATTTTGTAAGATTTCATAAGATCCGTTTTAGATTTACTTCCCATAGAGCCGTCACTGTTACCTTCTTTTTGTTGCTTGGTGCTGTTCAATATTCAGCTTTATTAAGACATATAAAAAGTGCGAGGAACGAGCCTGGTTATGCTGTCGTATAAAACTGAATGTTGTTATTTTGCTGACAAAAAAAGGTATAGCGGTGATTGTTCGGGACGTGAAGCTAAACTCTTGGTGAAATACAAAATCATAGGAAGTGGAACAAAATGCAAATATTTTTTCCTATTTGGCGGACTTGATTCACACTTTTTACTTGGAATGCAGTGTTCCTTTCCAGCGAAGCGGAAAGGGGTAACGGAATGGAAAGTAAAAAGTGGGGATTGTGTCCAAGACCTTTGTTAATGAAGCTCTTTTCTCGGAATGTAGCTTTTCGCGAAATGTAGAGGAATGTGCTGATTGGGTTAGAATGTTATTTTTCCCTGTTAGTTGAATTTCTAATTTTTAAAACAGATTCTCTTGAATATCAAGAATACCATCAGATTTTGAAATTTTATTCCTTTTTAGAATATCCTTGAGTGCTTTTCTTCTTTTATCATAAATCCATTGCCTTAGGTTGTTCAAAAGACCTTTTTCATAATCTGAAAGTTCTTTTGGTGCTATTTCAGTCATAGCTTCTAATTGCCCATTGTTTTTAGATTGTATTGCATATTGAAGACCTAACCAAGTATAAATAATTACCCATTCAGATGGCATGGGTGCTTCATAAGTTCTGGGCATTATGTAAGCTAAAGTCTCTGTAAGTGATGCCATTTTTTCATGTGTCATTGAGCATATTAAACGTGATATTTTTATTCTACCAAGAATGTCTTTTGGTATCGTGTCTTGCCATGCAGATTTAAAAACGATTATTGGACTAACGAGGCAATCCATAAAATCAAAAACGAAATCGTTCTTATCCTTTGTAGGTTGTTTTATAACTTCTTCCAATGCTGATATTGATTTAACCTCAAAACCGAAATCGAGCTGTACAACTTTTAAATTTTCCATAATTATATATTTTATATTGAACACTAATTAAAAAAGCCACTAATCATCAAATTAACAATTAGTGGCTTCGATTATGACTTCACCGACTTTTTAAGTTTGGAAATTCTCTCCTTCTGTCGGCTTATTCTTTTATCGGCAATGGCCTGTTGTTCGGTTTCAAAATCCCCGATGGGTATGCTTCCGAAACTCTCGGCCAGACCTCTGAGTGCCATGGCCTCACTATAAGTTGGCAAAGCTGATTTAAAGGCATCATAGCCAACATTATTGATGATGATTGCCATGTCATCTTTAGTCAATTCCATAAGACGTTTTAGGAATCCAGTAGAACCCTCTTTTTTATATTTGTCAATATCCAAAAGCTTACCATAGTGTTCTTTTTTTGGCCAACCCAATGCATTCCATAATATCAATCTGCTAATTCTTTCTGTGGCATCGCAATGTTTATGTTTTCCAATTACAGTCAATTCTTCAGTTTCACACATGGTTTCTATAATGCGCTTATGTACTTTCTCATCATCCAGTTCCATCATGCGTTTTGCTCTTGTATTGATTTTTTCAACCTGAGCGGTTACGCTTTCCTTACTTTTGGGATCAAATGATTTTTCTTCTTGTTTTTTTGTCAATCGAATAGAAACATATTTTCCATGATCATAACCATTAATCCAAAATCCCTTGATTTTGTTTTTTCGCTCATCCTTTCCGTGGATGGTTTCAAAATCATCATAATTTACCAACACAGTAATTCCTAGTTTTTTCAATTTCTGTGTTAAGTCATCATCTGTATCTTGATGTTTGGAACTTATTAAATAAACGTCTTCAGCATTATTTATAATACTGTCTATTTCGGTTTGAATGTGTTTTTTGGTTTTACTGCTGAAACATACTTTGTCGAAGCATCGGTCTTCTTCCTTTACATCGGGAAACAGTGAGCAGTTTGCTCCTGAGCGCTTCGGACAATTGATACATGCACCTGTTTTTTTAATCAGTTTTTCATCTAGCGGATCAAAAATCGCTTTTGATAACAGCGCTGTTATATTTGAATCAATATAGCTTTGTAATTGTTTGGCAGATTTTATATCACCACTCCAATCGCATGCATTTTCCGCCACTTCTTTTTGATATTTCTTATCCAGTCGTGCTATGATTAATGCCTTTGAAAGATTAATTTTATCCTTAAAAAATAGTTTTTTCCATTCGGCATTTAGATTATTCAAACTTAGCCTTTGCAGAATGAACTTTTCAGACTTGGCGATTTTAATAGCAATATCTTCAATGAGATAGTTACCTTTTTCAATCATCAGTTTGAATGTTTCAGCCTCACGTAATGGATGCACATCTTCTCTTTCGAGATTTTCGATGATTTGAGCTTCCAATGCTTCTTGGTCATTCAAGTCCTTAATCTGGACTGGTACAGATTTCAAATTAATCAGCTTGCAGGCTCTTAATCGTCTTTCTCCACAGACGAGTTCATAACCTTCAGACATTGGTCTTACAAGTAACGGTTGAAGTACTCCATGGTCTTTAATACTTTCAGCGAGTTCTTGAATGGATTGCTCATTAAAATCGATTCTCGGATTGGTCTTACTCGTTGAAATTTCAACCAATGTAACCTCTTTTAAATGTTCGGTAATTGTTTCCATAAATTTATAGTTTTTGATTAAACAATATTTTTGCGGAACCCAAACGGAAGACAACATTTCTGCTCAAAAGGAAACGGAATAAATGAGGTGTTGGCGAAGCGTTGGCTTTATGCCGTAGTCTTTTGATGAGAACATGTTGCGAGTTTACCTTTGTACCAATATTGATATAGATATCTCTCCTATTAGGCGGTCGCTATTTCAAAGTTTTATATTGGGAATGTAGAGTTCCTGCTCCCGAAGTTTAGGGATTAGACAGGATGAAACGAAGTGGAAATCTAAAACTATGGAATTGTATTCAAGACCTTTTTTAGTGAAGCTCTTTTCTCGTAATGTAGAGCAATGGAATCTAGGGAAATGTGCTGAGTGGATTATAACAAGAAAACCAGTGACCCTATACCAATATATAATTTAACAAAAGATGGAAAATATTCTTTGCTAGCTTTATTTTATAATTGATTTTCGATTTAATATGTTCATGTTTTTTATCTTTAAAAAACCAATTAGTTATATAATAATAGATGTCTGAGCAAGAAGATTCCATAAATAAAGAAAATGACTCAATTTTGAGCCCTTCTGAATTCTACAGAAGGTTAAGACCAGAAAATTTTTCAGATTCAGAAATTTCCACTTCGCATGAACTACCCAAAGAAGTTTTAGCCTTTGAGCTAGATAATATCACTAAAAACCAAAAAGAAAATCAGTTTGAAACCTTAGCAAGAAAGCTAGCAGAAAAATTGATAACACCAAATTTAATACCGCAAGTTGGTCCAACTGGTGGTGGTGACGGTAAGACCGACTCTGAAACATATCCTGTTTCAACATCAATTTCAGATAGATGGTTTATTCCTAATAATGGTTGGGATAAAGATGAGAAATGGGCATTTGCTATTAGTGCAAAAAAGACGTGGAAATCTAAATTGAAAAGTGATATTGTAAGTATTCTAGGAACAGAAAGAGACTATACCAGAATTTACTTTATTACCAACCAAACACCTTCAAGCAAAAAGAAAAAAGATGCTCAAGACGAATTTATTAAACAATTTAAGATAAATATTGTAATCTTAGATGGTGTCTGGATTTTGGAAAATGTGTATTCTAGTAATCTAATAAATTTAGTTGTTGACTCTTTAAACCTGTCTGAAATATACAGACGTGATGAAAAATATTTAGGTTCTAATGATATAAGAAGAGAAAAAAAACTTGCTGAAATTGAGGAAAATATATCAAATCCAAATCGATATTTTGAATATGATTTTCAATTGGTTGAAGATGCTCTCGAAGCTGCTATTTTAACCAAAAAACTTGAAAAACCTAGAACTGAACTTGAAGGAAAATTTGATCGAGTTGAACGATTAGTCGAAAAAACCGGAAATAAAGGTCAGATATTAAGATTCAGATATCAAAAAGCTTGGACATATGTGAACTATTATGACGATTATAAAGCATTCTTAATTGAATATCATGAATTTAAAAAGCACATACATTCTTACATAACAATATCTTCAATAGAATATTACACCACACTTTATACATTACTAAGAACTGTTCAATCAAACAATGAAAAATTAGTTCCCTTAAAGCTACTTAAATCTGAAAAGAAAGAGCTTTTTGATTTTCTAGAGAAAATTTCTAAGCGAAAGACATCATCAAGCACTTCATTAACAGCCTTGATGTATAAAGACATCACATTATCATTTGACTTAATTGATAAACCCGAAGAAAACAGATTAATTTTTCTT
Source organism: Flavobacteriales bacterium 32-35-8 (assembly GCA_002280395.1). Lineage (GTDB taxonomy): Bacteria > Bacteroidota > Bacteroidia > Flavobacteriales > Flavobacteriaceae > Confluentibacter. The sequence goes on along the minus strand of NCDW01000113.1, from coordinate 2,211 downwards.
CGAATGAAAAAAACTATTTTAGCTTCAGAAGGCAGGCTTGAATTTCCATTTGAACAATTTCAAAAAATGATATTGATTTTAGGAAACATTTTTACCAACTCTAATGAGTTTGATGATTTATTTGAAACAGTTATAAGATTGTCAGAAACAAGAACCTCACAGATGGAAGCTGGTCAACTCTATATTAATAGAGGTGGACAAAAAATGGCTAATAAAAACTATCGAGATGGTTTAATAAATTTTGGCAAGGCTATTACTAAACTATCTAAAAGCGAAAGTCAGTATGGTTTTTATCTAGCGTCAATGGGTTTAAGTCAAGCTTATGGACAATTAGGATTACACCATGCTTCTTATGCTAGTAAAGTGTCTGCTGTATCAATACTTTTAAAGCCATGGTTTGATGAAGGTAATCTTGACTCTAGACTGATTGATTTAGTTGATAACCTTTTGGGTGAAGAAATTTTACTTGGTAAACTACCACATTTCCTTACTTGGCATGAGCTGTTTAGAGTTCTTTACTATCAGTTAAAAAATGCTGATAAAATCGATGGTATAGATAATCTAACAAAATTTGATACTTTTTTATGTGTTAGGTTATTAAATTCTAGCTTAGACGAAGATACACTGGAACACCTTCCGTTAATTTGTAAAAAGCAAGAATTATTATTATCGGAAGATGTTGCATTGTTCCTCTTAGGTTATCAAGGCGATATTTTTAAAGATTATTTACACGTAAATGTAAAGTCAGAAAAAGAATTGGAAGATTATTATAATGTAGTAGCAAATCAGCCATTAAGAAATCAATTTATTAACGAAATAGAATGTTTTTCAAATAAAAATACTTCGCTATCTACAACTATTTTAGGTTGCGAAATTGAGGTTCAATTTAATACAGAAACACCAATTATAATATTGGCTGAGACAATTTTGGCTTACATAGAAGGTTTTCTTGGTACATCTCTAGATAACCTGTACCCAAGCTGTGAAAGAATTTTAATAAAACTACAGCATTCAAGTAATGAATACAAAGTGGTTGCAGATAAAAAAACACATTGTTATAATTTATATTGGGATGCTAATTTTAATCCTGCAAATGACCAAGATAGAATTTTTAAGTGTGGCATGGATTTAATGTCACTTATATTGATTAATGATTTTATAATGGAAGATTACAAAATTTATTTGGAAGATTTATTTAAAGCTCAAGAAGTTAATGAAAGGCTCCAAATATTATTAAATCATAAAATTTTCATAGGAAACGTTCTTGGCGACAAACCTAAATTAACGTTTGATAATTGGAAAAGTGAAATAACGCCAAATGTGAGAGAAAGTCGATTTGTATTGAATAAATCAAAAAGCAATAACATTGATAAAAAGATAATATCCACAAAGTCTAAACATAATAAATCTGACTTACAATCAATACCTCATAACAAACGCAAAGTAATTTCTATTATAGAAAATAAACTTTGGGATAATGCAAGTTGGAAAGGGATGGGTGTATTTGGATCTCCTGATGGTGTTGGGTTAATATTAGGTTTTGAAAATATTGAATTTGGTGTTAAAATCTTTGAAGATTGGATTGATCGTTTTGGTAATATTGATGCTAATGATAAAATCAAGATTAGCATTATTACTGATATTGATAACAAAAATCCTTTTTGGTATCAAGTGATGATTTCCAGTAATTTTCAAAAAAATGAAATAGATGAAGACACCATATTGTTGACACCTTGCAGGTACCACCAAATGAATGCTGTAAATAATAGAAATTTACTAGTTTTAAAAGAAGGTATTAAGAGATTCAAAAAACTTAGATTATACTGTGGAAAAATTGAAGAAGATTTGCAAATGCAAGTAAATTTTGATTTGTGGATTGAAAAAACAGAAATCGTTTTTGTTCATAAAAATGACGTAAAAGAAAACGATATAGAGTATGTAGCAGTAATGAATAGTTAAACTTAAGCAATCAAAAAGTAACCACAACGCCTGCCATATTATAACCTGAAATTGAACTAAAAGTGAAATTGGTCTTAAATCTTAGTTCGATGATTTTGCCTGTAACATCAAGCTTCACTTCTTTTTTAATTCTACTGTTAGATGCGTTTTTAACAATAACATAACCCATTAAAATAGCAAACGGATAAAGATTAGCCCCTAAAGAACAACTACAGCTTATAATAAAGAGAATTAAACTTAAAGAAACCAAAT
>NCDW01000112.1 GCA_002280395.1 Flavobacteriales bacterium 32-35-8 | reverse complement strand
ACAAACTGCTGATAGGCCTCTTTGAAGCCTGTTGGGGTTTTCAGTGAGTGGTCGGTCTTGTTCAAGGTACAACCTTCAGAGTCGCCCACGGCGTTCAGGGGTTGCAGCACTTCCGCGCAAAATTTGCCACCTTCTTCGATGATCTCCTGTTGAAGGGTAGAAGCCTGTGACTGCGCCTCGTGCTTCAGGCTCTCGATCAATTGAGCCTTGGCATCTTCGGCAGAAAGTGCCGCGATCTTTTCCAGGCGACGGATATGCTCTGTTGATCATTTTTTTAGGGTTGCTGAAGAAATGCGTTTTAAAATTCCTGATACTTTAAAATATTTCTGCCAATCGGAAGCTGTTGCTTTTTATTTACAGAAATATGTGGTGTATAGAAAGCGTAAAATATATGTGGGTAAAAGTTCTTTTTCAGAATTGTCCCCGTTAATCAAAAAATATAAGGACGAGAAATTTTTATTGCCTAATACGGATAAAGTGAAGCCTGAAGTTCCTGACACTTTAAATGCTTTAGGCGTTAACTGGAAACAGGCTATTTTTTATAAAACGGTTATTAGTGACCTCTCTGATTTAGCTGATGTTTATTATGATATTCTAGTGTTTTTTAGCCCATCTGGAATTGACTCATTATTTCATAATTTCCCAGATTTCAAACAAAACGAAACACGCATTGCTGCCTTTGGCTCTACAACCATTAAGGCTGTTCAAGATAAAGGTTTAAGAATTGATATTCCTGCGCCTACTCCTGATACACCATCTATGACCATGGCTTTGGAAAAATATATTGAGAAAGCAAATAAAGGAAGTAAATAGCCTTCATCAATAATGATAAAAGAAAAGAGCGGTTTCTGTTTGAATCCGCTCTTTTCTTTTTATAGCTTATTAGTATCAAAATGCATAGCGCTGTGGGCCACCGCGTCTAATCTCTTCACTGCAATGCGCTTCAAATTTTTTAAAATTTTCCCTGAAGGCATTGGTAAGTTTAAAAGCTGTCTTGTAGTAAGCGTCATCATTATTCCAAGTGGTTCTGGGACTCAAAACACTAGTTGGAACGCCTGGACATTCCCTAGGCTGGGCAACACCAAATACGGAATGTATATGGTATTTATCATAGGTATATAATCCTAAATCCCCATTTAAAGCCGCGTTAATCATGGCACGTGTATACTTTAATTTCATACGCGTTCCCACACCATAAGGACCGCCTGTCCAACCGGTATTTACCAACCAAACATTCACGCCTGACGAAATCATTTTTTCGCTTAACATTTCTGCATATTTAGCAGGATGTAATGGCATAAAAGGTGCGCCAAAACATGCTGAAAATGACGGTTCTGGTTCTACAACCCCTGCTTCTGTTCCAGCAACTTTTGCGGTGTAACCAGAAATGAAATGATAGGCTGCCTGACTTGGCGTTAATTTTGAAATTGGAGGCAATACACCAAAAGCATCGGCCGTTAAAAAGAAAACGTTCTTAACATCTTTACCAATAGAAGGTAACTGGATATTTTCAATATGATCGATTGGGTAACTTACCCGAGTATTTTCAGTGATTGAGGTGTCTGCAAAATCTACATGTCCAGCAGCATCCAATACAACATTTTCTAATATAGCGCCTTTTTTAATGGCATCATAAATCTCTGGTTCATGTTCCCTTGATAAATCAATCACTTTCGCATAACAGCCGCCTTCAAAATTAAATACTTTATTGTCTTTTGTCCAACCATGTTCATCATCACCAATTAAACTTCTGTTTGGGTCGGTAGATAAAGTTGTTTTTCCAGTTCCAGAAAGTCCGAAAAAAATAGCCGTATCGCCCTTCTTTCCAACATTGGCACTACAATGCATGGGTAAGGTTTCCTTAAAAACAGGCAGCATAAAATTTAATGCTGAAAAAATCCCTTTTTTGATTTCACCAGTATATCCAGTACCGCCGATTAAAGCTATTTTTCTTGTAAAATCTAAAATGGCAAAATTATGTTGCCTAGTACCATCTTCTTGTGGATTTGCTTTAAACCCTGGCGCGTTTATTACGGTCCACTCAGGAGTGAAATGCTTCAATTCTTCTTCCGTTGGACGTAAAAACATATTATAGGCAAATTGGTTGCTCCAAGGATATTCAGTTATCACACGAATATTTGTTTGATATTCTTTGTCCGCGCAAGCATAACAATCCCTTACATAGATATCTTTATTTGATAAATAGTTTGTAACCTTATTATAAAGCTTTTCAAAAGCATCAGAATCAAATGGAATATTAACCGAACCCCACCAAACACGATCTTTGGTAACTTCATCTTTCACAATAAATCTATCCTTTGGCGATCTGCCTGTAAACTCACCTGTGTTCACCACTAATGCTCCAGAAGAAGCTTCAACCCCTTGGCCTTTTGTTAGAGTAATCTCTTGAAGTTCTTCAGGTGATAATTGATAGTTTACAGTTGCATTTTTAATTCCATACGTTTCTAACGAAATCGTTTTCGTAAATTGGTTGTAGTTTGCCATAATTTTTCAAAAATTGAATTATTCTGCAAAATTAGGGCTTTACATCAACCTTTTAAGTTAAAGAAAATCTAATAATTTGACTTTGCTTTAATCAAATTTATAATTAGAATACCCCAAGAAACAATAAAGCATAAACCTCCAATGGGTGTTATAAAGCCAATACTTTTAAAGTCAAAATCCGTTAAGTTATTGGTAGCCAGACCGTAAATAGATCCTGAGAATAAAATAACTCCTAAAATAACCAAGTAGTAAATAATTTTTTTAGCTTTTTCAGGAATTAATGCCGTTGACCCAACAAACAATAAAAAAAGTGCATGGTACATTTGATAGCGGACGCCAGTTTCAAATGTTTGTTGCATATCTGTGGAGATTAATGCTTTTAAAGCATGTGCCCCAAAAGCACCTAAAATAATGCTTATAATTCCTAAAATAGATGCTGTAATTAGTATGTTCCTATTCATGTTTATAATCTATAAAATCTTTTGAAAACACAAAGTTAGCTAACAAAAAGATATTTTTTAAATGATTCCATATTAAAGACTAGCTCATAATAGTTTCAATTTAAAACCAAACACCTATTTTTAAGTTTTAAATTGAAACATCAAATATATGAAAGCAAAAAATCTAAATATAACCATTGATGGTATCGACAAAAAAATACTCCGAAAACTTATGGAAGATGCTAGAACACCCATCCTTGAAATTGCGAGATTGGTTGGTATCTCTGGAGCTGCCATTCATCAGCGATTAAAGAAATTGGAGAAATCGGGATTAATTTCAGGTTCGCAATGCATCATCAATCATAGAGTTTTAGGGTATAATACACTGGCTTTTGTGGGTGTTTATTTAGATAAAACCATGAGCCATTTGGATGCCGTAAAACTTCTTAAACGGATTCCTGAAGTTTTGGAATGCCACTTTACGTCTGGACAATGGAGTTTATTTATTAAAGTGACAAGTAAAAATAATGCCCATTTAATGCATATTTTAAATGAGAATATTTTAACGATTTCTGGGGTGTTAAGAACCGAAACTTTTGTGTCGTTGGACCAGCAAATTGATAGGCAAATACAGATATAAACAAAGCCCAAACAATGGTGTTTGGGCTTTGTTTATAAATGAGATGCTGAAACAACACTTCGACTGCGCTCAGTGTGACAGTCAGCAAACAATTTTCTATTACATTTTCATTAACCAAGAACGCACATCGACTTCTTGCTTAATAATATTTCTTAAATCTTCTATTTTTACACGTTGTTGCTCCATAGAATCTCTATGACGAATGGTTACAGTATTATCGTTTAAAGTATCATGGTCTACCGTAATACAAAATGGTGTGCCGTTGGCATCTTGTCTTCTGTAACGTCTTCCCACAGCATCTTTTTCATCATAATCCACATTAAAATCCCATTTTAAATCGTCCACAATTTGTTTGGCGATTTCTGGCAGACCATCTTTTTTAACCAAAGGCAAAATAGCTGCTTTTACTGGCGCCAACACACTTGGTAATTTTAAAACGGTTCTTGTGGTACCATTTTCCAACTCTTCTTCGACTAAGGAATTTGAAAATACAGCTAAAAACATGCGGTCTAAACCAATGGACGTTTCTAACACGTAAGGCACATAGCTTTTATTTTCTTCAGGGTCAAAATACTGTAATTTTTTACCTGAATATTTTTCGTGTTGCGATAAATCGAAATCCGTTCTAGAATGAATACCTTCCAATTCTTTAAATCCGAATGGGAATTTAAATTCAATATCACAAGCAGCATCAGCGTAATGCGCTAATTTTTCATGGTCATGAAAACGGTAATTTTCATTTCCCATTCCTAAAGATAAATGCCATTTTAATCTGGTTTCTTTCCAGTGATTATACCATTCTACTTGGGTACCTGGTTTTATAAAAAACTGCATTTCCATTTGTTCGAACTCACGCATTCTAAAAATAAATTGTCTGGCCACAATTTCATTTCTAAAAGCTTTACCTGTTTGTGCAATTCCGAAAGGGATTTTTAAACGACCTGATTTCTGTACATTTAAAAAGTTAACAAAAATACCTTGGGCAGTTTCGGGACGTAAATATAAATCCATCGAATTTTCTGCAGAAGCACCTATTTTGGTCCCGAACATTAAATTGAATTGCTTGACTTCTGTCCAATTTCTACTTCCTGTTAAAGGATCTGCTATTTCTAATTCTTCAATCAGTGCTTTTACATCAGCCAAATCTTCATTCTCCAAAGATTTTGCCATCCGAGAAAGCGTTGCATTTATTTTCTCTTGGTATTCAACAACACGTTGATTCGTTGCTAAAAACTGAGCCTTGTCAAAAGCATCACCAAAACGTTTTTCAGCCTTTTCAACTTCTTTCTCAATTTTAGCTTCAATTTTAGCACAATGTTCTTCAATCAATACATCGGCTCTGTAACGCTTTTTAGAATCCTTATTATCAATCAATGGGTCGTTAAATGCATCCACGTGGCCAGAAGCTTTCCAAGTGGTAGGATGCATAAAAATAGCGGCATCAATACCAACAATGTTATCGTGCATTTGCACCATGGCTTTCCACCAATAATCGCGTATGTTTTTCTTTAATTCAGCACCATTTTGGGCATAGTCGTAAACAGCACTTAACCCATCGTATATTTCACTGCTTTGAAACACGTATCCGTATTCCTTGGCATGAGATATTACCTTCTTAAATTTATCCTCTTGATTTACCATGTTGCAAAAATAAAAAAGCGTTCCAAACAAATGAGATTGTTTGTTAAAAATTATATAGTTAACTCATTAATTTTTTAGTTAAGTTTACAAAAGGGTAATTCTTACAATAATTTATGTTGAAATCGTTGATCCATTTATTTTTTCCAAAGGTTTGTTATGCTTGCCATAATTATTTAAATGATAATGAAGATACTATTTGTATTTCCTGCCGACACAACTTGCCCGTAACCCATTTTCATTTTAATAATGACGATACCATTTTAAAAATATTTTATGGGCGTGCCAAGGTTGAAAATGCTACTGCCCTGTTTAGGTTTGAGAAAAAAAGCATAGTTCAACAGCTTATACATGGATTAAAATATAAAAGCTATGAAAAAATCAGTTCACTATTAGGTGACTGGTTGGGAGGCGAATTAAAAACCCTTAATAATTATAAAGACGTTGATATAGTGATACCCGTTCCATTGCACAGAAAGAAATTAAAAAATAGGGGCTATAACCAAGTTGCAGGATTTGGAAAGCAAATAGCAGAGTCCCTTAATGCAGTATATAAAGATGATATACTTTTAAAAATAACTAATACGGCATCACAGACAAGCAAAAAGCGATTCGCACGTTGGAATCAAACCGATGAATTATTTATAATACAAAATTCCACATCGATTGAAAACAAACATATTCTGTTGGTAGACGATATTATCACGACAGGCGCTACTTTAGAAGCCTGTATTTCGGTTTTAAATCAAGCAAAAAACATCAAAGTTAGTGTGGCTTGTATGGCCATAGCATAATTTAGCCATAAAAAAAACAGCAATACGCCTTAAGCCATTGCTGTTTTTATGATTTTAAATGAATAAACTTAAGATTTTACTCGGTTAAGTTTTGTTTCGCCCATCTCCGTTTTAGTTGAAATTTCGTCATCTGTTAAAAGCTCTCCCGTAACATTTATTACCATGTCACCATTGAAAGAAAGTGTATAAGAAAACTTTTTGCCGTCAACCTTTCCATTTTCTATGGGCGTGTCGCCAAATTCTGTTTTCAAAGCCCCAGTTAACTTATCGCCTTCAACTTTAAAAGTGTAAGCCAATTCAAATACGCCGTTTGGAGATTCTGCGGTACCTTTCCAGTCTCCGTCTATCTTACTTTGGGCAAACGTGGTGAAGCACCCAGCAAGAAATAATAAAATAAAAATTTGTTTTTTCATAATAGTTATAGTTTAATTTGTTTTGAAATTTATAAATAAATTCCGATTCTGGTATAGTTAAACAAATTTATTTCACTCGAGCAAGTTTCATATCGCCTCTTTCACTTTTAATAACAATTTCATCATCGCTAACAAGTTCTCCTGTATTTTCGATAGACATATCGTTAAATGAAATACTATACGAAAATTTGTTTCCATCAACTTTTCCGTTTTCTAATGGAGATTCACCAAATTGTGTTTTCCAGATTCCGGTAAGTTTTTCGCCTTCAACTTTAAACGTGTAGTTTAATTCAAAGGTGCCGTTTGGTGTTTCGCGTGTACCTTTCCAGTTACCATCAATTTTACTTTGGGCAAATGTGGAAAAGCATCCCACAAAGAATAATAATGTGAATAGATTTTTCATAATAATTGTTGTATTTAGTTTGTTGTTTAGTGATAAAAAAACAACCTCAAATAAGAGCATCTTATTTGAGGTTGTTTTAAATTTTAAATTATTGCACCCTGGTAAGTTTCATCTCACCTCTTTGGGTCTTAATAACGATTTCGTTATCGCTAACTAACTCGCCATTGTTCTCTATAGTCATCTCTCCAAACGACATGGTGTAAGAGAATTTATTACCATTAACTTTACCATTCTCAATAGGGTTTTCACCTCTAGGAGTTGTTGTAGTTCCTGTTAGTTTGTCGCCTTCAACCTTAAATGTGTAATTTAATTCTACAGTACCATTTTGTCCTTCACGAGTACCTTTCCATTTGCCATCAATTTTGCTTTGGGCAAAAGTCGCCATACTTCCTAAAAAGAATAATAGGATAAAAATTTTTTTTGTCATAATTCTAAGTTTAATTGTTGTTAAAATGAATTTATTTTTGTGTGATTTTTTGAATCTTACATTAGACTCAATCAATCTGTAATGGTTTAACCCATA
>NCDW01000111.1 GCA_002280395.1 Flavobacteriales bacterium 32-35-8 | reverse complement strand
TTGGTTTCCTCTTGAGTAGTTTGGAACATATCGGTAAACAAAAAAATCATGGAACGCTTGTGAATTTTCTCCGCGATTTCATGAAGGTATTTGTATGTGTCCGTTTGCTTATTTATTGGCTTTGAAACCACCACGTTTGACAATCTATTTAACAGCATTTGATGATGACGTTCGCTTCCTTTTTCCGGAGCATAAAAATCATAATCATCACTATAAATACTTAGCCCAATGGCATCACGTTGCTTTTTAAAAAGATACATTAAAGATGCAGAAGCTAGGGCAGAAAATGCAATTTTATTTAAATGCTGTATTGAAAAATTGGATAGCTCAGGATAGTGCATGGAACTACTGTTATCAATGATGATGTGGCAACGTAAATTGGTTTCATCATCATAACGCTTGGTATAAAGCTTATCTGTTTTGGCATATAATTTCCAATCGATATGGCGTGTGCTCTCGCCTTGATTGTACATTTTATGCTCGGCAAATTCGGCAGAAAACCCATGAAACGGACTTTTATGCATGCCCGAAATAAAACCTTCAACTACCTGTTTTGCAAGTAATTCTAGGTTTTTAAATCCTTCTGCTTTATTAAGTTCGTTTTGTATGTTCATTTTATAGAAGCTAGACCGCGTCGCTTTTAGAATCAAGAATCAAGATAAGTCTTAATTCTTGGCTCTTATTTCAACACTTTATCCACAATACCATAAGCAACAGATTCCTCTGCACTCATCCAATGGTCTCTGTTAAAATCTTTCATGACCTTTTCAAAAGATTGTCCGCAATTTTCGGCCAATAGTCTAGCACTTAATTCCTTAGTCAATATAATTTCTTTTGCCGTAATTTCAATATCACTGGCTGGCCCACGTGCACCACCGCTTGGTTGGTGAATCATCACTCGGGCATGAGGTTGTATAAACCGTTTACCTTTTGTTCCTGCGGACAATAAAATAGAACCCATGGATGCAGCAAATCCGGTACAAATGGTTGAAACATCGCTATTTAATGATTTGATACAATCGTAAACTGAAAAACCTGAAGTGACATAACCACCAGGACTATTGATGTATAAATGAATGTCTTTTGTTTCTAAAGCGTCTAGATATAACAATCTATCAATCACATGTTTTGCCGATTTATCGTCTACTTGGCCCCAAAGAAATATTTTACGTTGCTCTAATAACTTACTATCTATGGCGTTTTGAACTTTTACTTTTTTACTCATATGTTTTAATTTTTAACTAAAATAAAAAAAGGTTTACCATAATGGCAAACCTTTTCAATTTTCTTTTTTCATTTATATTACAAAAGCGAGTCTATAGCCTCTGTATAAGCTGCTTTAGGCGCTACACCTACTTGACGACCAACTACTTCTCCATTTTGAAAAACCAAAACCGTTGGTATGTTACGCACACCGTATTTTGCAGCAAATTCTTGGTTTGCATCTACATCTACTTTTCCAACAACCGCTTTCCCTTCATATTCTTCACTAATTTGTTCAATGATTGGCCCAACCATTCTACATGGTCCACACCAAGCTGCCCAAAAATCAACCAATACGGGTTTGCTACTTTTTAATACTGTCTCCTCAAATGTTGCATCTGTGATTTCTAATGCCATAATATTTATATTTTACGTGTTCGACTTTTTATTTTAAACTACAAATTTAGTCAAAAAAAACTCTAAAGCTTACATGCTAACAATTTGTTTTACTTATAACCTCATTGTTTAGCGTTATGCTAATTTGGCTATCCATTTTTTATATATGTATCCGCTGCTTGTTTTATCTTGATTATTTTCGTAAAAAAGCTTTTTTCAAATTGAGTGAAGTAGAAGAATTTACTCCTTTACACTTACACTATTTAATATCAATTCAGCTTAAAATACACATCCTGATTTTCCAATTCATTAAGTAATTCTTGAGATATTTTCACTTTTTGTTTTCTACTGGGCATTTGTAGTTTTATTTGTTCTTTATGATCATAGACTACAAAATTAAGCATGTGATTACCCGGATGCATGTGCATTAAATCTTTTAACTGTGCTATTTTATCCTCTTTTAAATCTTCAATATTAAGTTGAATCGATAGTTTTTTAGCATAGTTTTCCATGACATCATGCAATAACTGAAAGCTATTAAACTGTAAACGAGGTTCACTCATTTTGCCTGTTTCTTTGTTTACCCAACCTTCACGAATCAATGTTTTAACAAATACAAAATTGTTTTTCATTAAAAAGTGCCTGAATTTCAGATATTCCTCCCCAAAAATCCTGAACTCGAAACTATCCGTATAATCTTCAACGGTAAATGATGCCCAGCCCTTACCTTGCTTACTTACACGGTGTTGAACATCGGTAACCACACCACCAAAAATAAGTTCTCTATTTACATAGGCATTTAAATCTTTAAACAACGCCAAACTAGCATTACAGAACGTATTCATTTCAATTTTAAAATCGTCTAGTGGGTGACCCGAAATATAAATCCCAACCACTTCTTTTTCCCTTGCTAATTTTTCCATCGTACCCCATTCTTCACATGGTGGCACTTGTGGTTCCGCTATTTGAACATCACTGGCATCACCAAATAAACTGACCTGAGCCGAGCTTTCATTATCTTGATGTTTGGCACCATAGCGAATCGCTTTTTCCAAAAAGGTTATACCATCACCATCATCATGGAAATATTGTGCGCGGTGCGTTATTTTAAATCCGTCGAAACCACCTGCCAATGCCAAGTTTTCAAAAGCTTTTTTGTTGGCTGCCCGTAAATCGATACGCTTTGCAAAATCGAAAATAGATTTATAGGGACCATCTTTTTTTCTGTTTTCCACAATGGTTACTACGGCACCGTGACCCACTCCTTTAATGGCACCCATGCCAAAGCGCACAGCATTATCCTTATTTACCGAAAATTTATAATAACTTTCGTTTACATCGGGCCCAAGCACTTTTAATTTCATACGTTTGCATTCTTCCATAAAGAAAGTGACTTGCTTGATGTCGTTCATGTTATTGGATAGTACCGCCGCCATATATTCCGCAGGATAATGTGCTTTTAAATAGGCTGTTTGATAGGCTATCCAAGCATAACAAGTAGAATGCGATTTATTAAACGCATAACTCGCAAAGGCTTCCCAATCTTTCCAAACTTTCTCCAATATTTTGGCATCATGTCCGTTGGCACTAGCTTGTTCTACAAATTTTGGTTTCATTTTATCGAGTACCGCAATTTGTTTTTTTCCCATGGCTTTACGTAACACATCGGCTTCACCTTTTGTAAATCCGGCAAGTTTTTGTGACAAAAGCATCACCTGCTCTTGATATACTGTAATACCGTAGGTTTCCTTAAGGTATTCTTCCATGGCTGGCAAATCGTACTCAATCGCTTCATCGCCATGTTTTCTGCGAACAAAACTTGGGATATATTCCATGGGTCCCGGACGGTAGAGGGCATTCATCGCAATTAAATCCTCAAAAACAGTAGGCTTTAAATCCTTAAGATGTTTTTGCATGCCAGGTGACTCATATTGGAATACCCCAACGGTTTCGCCTCTTTGGAATAACTCATAGGTTTTTTCATCATCCAACGGAAAATTATCGGGGTCTAATGTAATGCCATGTTTTGCTTTGACTATTTTAACCGTGTCCTTAATTAATGTCAAGGTTTTCAGTCCCAAGAAATCCATTTTCAACAATCCGGCTTCTTCAACCACGGAGTTATCAAATTGGGTGACATATAAATCGGAATCTTTAGCCGTAGCCACAGGAACGAATTTGGTAATATCATCGGGCGTGATAATAACACCGCAGGCATGAATGCCCGTATTTCTAACAGAACCCTCAAGTATGCGTGCTAAATTGACGGTTTCGGCTTCCAAACCATCGCCTTCAGAAATATTTAATAATTGATTGACTTTTTCTAAATCTTCAGACCGAAACTTGCTACTCAATTCCTTTTCACTCAAGCCAAAAATCCGATCTAGTTTAGACATGGTCGGAATCAATTTGGCAATTCTATCGGCATCGAATAATGGCAAATCCAATACACGTGCCGTATCTCGAATGGACGATTTAGCCGCCATGGTACCATACGTAATAATCTGCGCTACTTGATTGCTTCCATATTTTTTGATAACATAATCCATCACTCTACTTCTGCCTTCATCATCAAAATCGATATCAATATCGGGCATGCTAATACGGTCTGGATTAAGGAATCTCTCAAAAAGCAAATCGTATTTAAGCGGATCAATATTGGTAATCCAAAGGCAATAAGCAACTACCGAACCTGCGGCAGAACCACGTCCTGGCCCTACTGACACATCCATATTTCGGGCTTCGCGAATAAAATCTTCTACAATAAGGAAGTAGCCAGGATATCCTGTTTTCTCAATAACACTTAACTCGAAATCGATGCGTTCTTTAATATCTTCAGGAATATCTTCTCCATAGCGTTTTTTGGCACCTTGATACGTTATATGACGCAAATACGCGTTCTCCCCACGTTTACCGCCATCAACTAAATCCTCTTTATTTTTAAATGTTTCGGGAATATCAAAGGCAGGAAGCAATACTTCCCTCGCCAAACTGTAAATCTCTATCTTATCAACAACTTCCTGAATATTCGTAATCGCTTCGGGCAAATCCTTGAACAAGGTTTTCATTTCTTCCGAAGACTTAAAATAATAATCCTGATTTGGCAAACCATATCGGTATCCGCGACCGCGACCGATAGGTGTGGCCTGCTTTTCGCCATCTTTTACACAAAGTAAAATATCGTGCGCATTGGCGTCTTCTTTTTTGCAATAATAGGTATTATTAGTCGCAACTAATTTAATATCATGCTTTTTTGAAAAGGCTATGAGCACCGAATTCACTCGATTTTCATCCTCCTGTTTATGGCGCATGAGTTCGATGTATAAATCCTCACCAAACTGCTCTTTCCACCAAAGCAAGGCTTCTTCTGCTTGATTTTCACCAACGTTTAAAACCTTGCTTGGCACTTCACCATATAAATTTCCCGTTAAAACAATCAGGTCTTCTTTGTATTGTTGAATGAGTTTTCTATCGATTCTAGGTAAATAATAAAAACCATCCACAAAAGCATGTGATGATAATTTAGCTAGATTATGATAGCCTTTTTTGCTTTTTGCTAAAAACACGATTTGGTACCCGTTGTCTTTTCTGGTTTTATCGGTGTGGTCTTCACAAACAAAAAATTCACAACCTAAAATAGGCTTGATTTCTTTTGCCGTTGGTGTTTCGCCTTTTTCAATAGCCGCATCATTTTTTGCTTTTACCGCTCTATTATGATTGCTGACGGATTTCACAAAGTGAAACGCCCCCATCATATTGGCATGATCGGTTAAGGCAACTGCTGGCATGTGATGCTCGGCGGCGGCGGCTACCAAATCATCAATACTTATGGTGGATTGCAATACTGAAAATTGGGAATGGTTGTGAAGATGCACAAAATCGACATCAGCTAAATCAGATATGTTTTGTTTTATTTCTTCAGTAGAAATAGTTTCAACCTTATCGCTTTTAAGACGCTCTTTAATTTTAGCACTTTCTTGTTTTAGGTTAATATGCTTTAATCCGATTAATTGAATTGTTTTCGGATTGGCTTCATTAAAATCCTTAAAATAATGTGGCTGAACATCGAGCTGTTCTTTGGTATATTCACCCAAACGAACCAACTCTAAAAAGCAACGTGTGGTAGCCTCCACATCGGCCGTAGCATTATGGGCTTCAGCAAAAGGTTCATTAAATAAAAACTCGTGTAATTCCGTTAAAGTCGGTAATTTAAATTTCCCATAACGTCCGCCCGGGATTTGACATAAACTTGCTGTGTGTTCGGTACAAGTATCCAAAACCGGAAGTTCTTGTAGCGGATTTTCAACATTTTCACGCACAAATTCCGCACCGATAATGTTCAAATCGAATGTCACAGTTTGTCCGACAACAAATTTTGTTTTGCTTAAAGCTTCATTAAATTTTTTTAAAACTTCAACTAGCGGAATGCCTTGTTCTTGAGCTAATTCAGTTGAAATACCGTGTACTTTTTCAGCATCATAGGGAATATTAAATCCGTCTGGCTTAACCAAATAATCTTGATGTTCGATACAGTTTCCCATAGCATCATGCAATTGCCACGCTATTTGAATACATCTGGGCCAATTATCAACATCGGTAATAGGCGCATCCCAGCGTTTTGGTAATCCTGTAGTTTCCGTATCAAAAATTAAATACATTCTTAAAGTTTATTTATTTGTAGTTGAGTTGTTTAGAAAAGCAAAGACTTAGCCATGAAAAATACATAGAATTTATACTTTTTTGAATTGAAGTTATCAAGAGTTTTAAACAAAAATCAAATATTTTTTAATTTAAAACACCTATTTTTGAAACTATCAAACAAAATATCATGAACATTAAACTTTTAACATTGGGTATAGCAATGTCGTTTTTAAGCAGTCAAGCGCAAAACATTCCACTCTACATTGGCACCTATACCGATGGTACTAGTGAAGGTATTTACAAATTAGAATTTAACCCTGCAACTGGGGCGCTCGGCAATTTACAATTAGCGGTAGCTACTCAAAGCCCATCTTTTATAGCCTATTCACCAAATAAAAAATATTTGTATGCCGTAAACGAAAGTCTTGAGGGCTTTGTTACCGCCTACAAAGTTCAAGAAAATGGCCAGTTGCAATTTTTAAACAAAGTAGCCAGTAACGGCAAAGCGCCTTGTCACATTTCATTGAACAAACAAGGAAATAAAGCTGTTGTATCCAATTATAGTGGAGGCACTGCGTCCATTTATAGCATTGCAAGGGATGGGAAACTTAATGAAGCGTCACAGATTTTTGATTTTAATACGGCAGACAGGAAATCACATGCGCATTCAGCACAATTTTTTAGAGACGACTTATTTATCTCAGATTTAGGCATGAATACCTTGTATCAATACCAATTAAAAAATAACAGTTATGAATTAATCTCACCAGAGGTTATAAAGATGGAAGGAAATCCGGGACCTCGACATTTTGCCATCACAAAAACGGGACAGTTTATCTATATTATTAATGAATATGGAAGCTCTATAACTTCAGTTAAAAAAACGGATACTGGTTTTGAACAAATTGATTACGATTCAACTTTAGATGAAAACTATGAAGGGAAAAATTCGTGTGCCGATATTCATTTGTCAAAAAATGAACTTTACCTATACGGTTCCAACAGAGGCGAAAATTCCATTGTTGTTTATAAAATAAATAAATTGGATGGCACTATTGAAAAGATTCAAACCATGCCAGTTCATGGTGATTGGCCAAGAAACTTTACGCTAGACCCCACAGGTAAATTTTTATTGGTAGCCAATCAAAG
>NCDW01000110.1 GCA_002280395.1 Flavobacteriales bacterium 32-35-8 | reverse complement strand
ATTATTCATTAAACCAGCATTTATAACTGCTGAATTAGTTGTATTAACAAACTGATTAAAACTATCTCTTATCTGCATACCTGCTGTATTATAAAAAACTTCAACCGTATCAAACATACCTCCTATAGAAAGTCCAGCCAGAAAACCAGGCCAAGCTCCAAATTCCCCGCCTATAATTGCACCTGTAAATGCACTAGTAGCTGTTCCTGTTGTCCTAAAACCAAATCTTCGAGGAGATATTTTTCTTTGCTGAAGTTCTAATGTGTTTTTTGAAACCTCAGCTAAACTACCTGTTATACCTGCAAATTTACCTAGTCCTTTGACATATTTTCCAGCTTGACCTGTTGTTTCAATAACCGTAGTAAAACCTTCAGTTACTATTGCATCATTTTTTAAGTTTGTTAGTTTTTCTAAACTGCTTTGTGGATTATTAATTCCGTTAACTCTACTAAACGAATTATTACCTCCGCCTGATGTATAAGAGTTCATATTCACATTAGTCCCCATATTCGGTGGTGGACCTGAGTTTTTGTTACCTCCAAAAAGACCTTTAAAAAATCTACGTACATTACCTACAACAAAATTAGTTGCATCTCTTGCCGCTTTACCAACAGCAGTACCTGCTTCGTCAATATTTCTGGCACTGAAATTCCTACTAAGCCACTCTTTTACATTAGGATCTTCTAAAATAGACTTGATGATACCATTTCCATATTGAGTATTATCTAAATTAGATCCTCCACAAGTATCACAATCTGGTGATGTTTGCTCTCCGCTAGGATCAATATATTTCAAAGGATTGTTCAAAACATACCCATACCTATTGTAGTTCTGGGTATTAGTAGGGTCTTGTACATAATTATCGGGTTGTAAAAAACGATGCAGTTTCGCATCATACAAACGCCCGTTCATGTGTATAAGTCCTATATTTTGCAAATGTTCGTGTCCTGTATAACCTCTATCCAGTATAGTAAGACCGCTCAACGTATTGCCTGCTCCGTCTTGCACTAATACATTTCCCCAGGCATCAAACAATCTTTTTTCCAGTACTTGTCCTGTAGCATTACTAATGGCTACAATGCTGCCTTGGTAATCTCGCTGTAAATATAGATAATTTTGAATAGTGCCATCACTTTTTAACACTATTGGAGCGGTGTAGCCATCACCTCCTATGTAGGTTACAAATTCTACATCACCTGTCTGAATGTTATGTTTAATCTCCATACTACCATCCGCACTGTAGTATTTACGTAGAGGTCTTAATAATTTATTAATATCTAGTTACCATAAAACATAGTACTACGACTATTAGCATCGTTGTAGGTA
Organism: Flavobacteriales bacterium 32-35-8; assembly: GCA_002280395.1. Classification (GTDB taxonomy): domain Bacteria; phylum Bacteroidota; class Bacteroidia; order Flavobacteriales; family Flavobacteriaceae; genus Confluentibacter. The sequence goes on along the minus strand of NCDW01000110.1, from coordinate 6,075 downwards.
AAACTTATTTTATCCTTTCCTACTTCCTCAATTTGATAAGGACTTTTAAATGCGTTATACGTAATGTTTTGTTCGTGGTTCGTTTGATAATGTGTTAAAGCATCAGGTGTAACTGTTACCGAGGTGTTTTGGTACGCCTTGTTGCTATTGGTATAATTATATGTTCCCACCGCATTTTGGGTGATTCTTCCACGGTCATCATAACTTTGAGATTCCGTTACTCCTGTGGTGTTTTTAAACGAGGTAAGACGGTCTAAAGAATCGTATGAATTGGTAAAGTCTTCACTCCAGTTAAACAAACTATTCGTTCTACTAGTTAAATTGCCTTTCTGTGGGTCAAAAACTGTATTAAGGGTCATAATATTTCCCGGAGCAACAATCAGCCTGTCCTGTTTGGTTTGTGTAATAAAACCATAAGAATCGTAGGCATTACTAACAGCAATATTAGCATTAGCCATGGTTGCGCCTATAAGTTGTCCTCTGGAATTAACAGTATTCGTTTGCCACAATACCTGAGAATTAGCAGTATCTATAATTTGCCATGGCTGTCCATTTTTATAGGTATGCTGCACTGTTTTTGCACTCGATTTTCCAGCTGCACTTGCTATTGAAGTTTCAGTATTCACTCTGCCAAAAGCATCATATGTCAATTGTTTGGTAAAAGTAGCATAAGGAGTGGTTTCAACAGAACTAACCAATCTTTTATTACTATCATAAGTATAAGCTGTAGTTGTGGTAGCATTATTTTCTAACGCATCTACAAAAGTGCTGGACGTTAGCAATTTGGTAGTACTGTCGTCATAGGCATAGGTAGTCGTACTGTTTGTATTGGTGCCTACAATCGTTTTTTCAGTTAGCTTCCCTACTGCGTCAAGTGTGTAGGTCGTTGGATTATTCGGTGAACCATTTGGTGTTGTTTGTGTTAAAACTTCCCCTAAATCATTGTACGTATAGGTATATTCTCCAGCTGATGGGTCAGTCAGTTTGGTTTTTCTTCCCCAGCCGTTTTGTTCGATTAGCGTTTCGACACCATCATAATTAGATGATTGAAGATTACCATTGGCAAAATAGGTATAAGTTATCATTCCCCCAGGATTATCAGTCATAGTAACTACATTTCCTATCGCATTTTTGGTAGCCATTTTGGTTTTAGTACCATCATTTACTGTAGTGGTCAAACCTGAATAACCGATAGTAGTGGTTTTACCTGTAAAGCTGATATTTTGAATTGTTCTGCCATAAACATCGTATTGGGTTTCATTCCACTGGCTAGGACTACCACCTGAATAAGGTTCGCTTATCTTATAATTTCTATCGTAAATATCGTATAAATAAGATACGCTGGAGGTATTCCCATTGAGGTCTTTTACACTGGCTGTTATTTTTCGCCCTAAATCATCATATAATTCCTCACTGTAACTACCGTCGTCTCCAGTTGCGGTTACTTTTGTTTTTTCGGTAACTCGGGTATAAGCATAAGTATTACTCTTTCCTAAATAATCGGTGGTTTTTGTCTTTTTGAACCAGGAATCATACAAATAAGAAGTAGTCAATCCATAAGGGTTAGTCTCCGAATTCAATACTCCATTAGATGAGTTATAATTATAAGTTGTAGCTAACCCTTCAACATCAATACTTTTAGTTAAAAATCGTCCTGAAGCATCGTATTCATAATTAGTTTCTCTAGAAGTCAATCCTGTAGCTGAAATTGTTTTTTTAGTAATATTTCCAAAAGTATCATATACATTGTCTTCTGTAATAAAGTTGGTATTATGCCCTTTTTTCTTTAATTGGGTTAACAAACCAGCTGTATTATAGGCGTATTGTTCTTCAGAAGTCATCGTATCTCCTGATGCTGTTACACTTTGAGTTTTATTTACTGGTCTGCCCACTACATAAGGTGAACTCGTAGATGTAGCATAAGTCAAATTAGTTATTGTAGTCTCTTCGATAGAACCTCCGCTTTTTAGGTAGGTTGTAGAACTTAGTGGGTTGTTATTGGCATCATAAGTAATAGCAGATGTTTCGCTACTAGTATCATCCAAACCATTGAATTGTTCCGATTTCGTAAGTTTAAGATTAAAAACCTTATTAGTTCCTAAAGAACTATTGAATGTTGATGTTGTTTTACTAATAAAATCACTTGGAGCGGCATAATTACTGGCATTGTATTCACCAAGTACGGTATAACTTTCGGTATTAGCTCCACGAAGGTTAGTATCATATTTAGATACCGTTGTAATTATCGGATTATTATCATCGAACCAATTGGTACTAGCGGTAGATTTGAATCCTAAAAACCCTAAACCTTCAGTATTAGAAATAGCATCATAATAAGAATACAGTTGTTTTTTATAAGTAGTAGCACTTTGCTTTTCTAACATAGATACTACCTGCATACTTGAAGCTGATTCAATATTGGAATTAGGATAGGTTTCAGAATAAGAACTATTGTAAATTGGACTATAGAAACCATTACTATAATCAACATCTGAGTTTAAAGGTCGATAGCTAATAGATTCTGTTACACCATTACCGGTAGAAATAGCTCGTAATAACTGATCTTGAGTATTATCCTTATTAGAATTAAAATAGAAAATTTTATCATTACTTAAAAAAGCAATTTCAAGTGTTGGGTTGTAAGGTTTGTCTTTACTTTCAATCCCTTTTCCTGTAGGTAAGTAAATAGGTAACGCATTAAGTTTTATGTCTGCCTGTTGTGTACTTGATGAAGACACAGAATTATTACTACTAAATATTCCTCCAATATTTTTATAACAACTGACTGTTAAAGTTCCCAAAGTATTCGCTGAATTACGATTACTTTTAGTTAAAATTAAATCTGATTTTCCGTCCTTATCATAATCAGAAGCAATATAATTGTATGTATTAGTTGAATTATTTTGCGTAAAAGAAATTCCAGAATATGTTTGAGTTGTTTTTATGAAACCTGTACCAGTTGAAGTGTACTTGTACCAAGTTGTCGAACCATATCCATTCGGAATAATAAAATCCGTTTTACCATCACCATTATAATCTCCTAATAAAATGGTCTTAGTAGTAGCAATAGAGATATTGGTATCGGTATAATTCCACAATAAGATCAATTGATTGGCATCATTCAGGGTATAACTAGTCACTTTCCCATTTTCAAACACCATAAAATCTGATTTCCCATCACCGTTGAGATCTGCTACTTCAACTCTGGAATTGGATGTTATATTAGCTGACAATTCTCCTGAATAGGTTAAGAAATTAGACGTATTGTCTCTTTTCAAATCCACAAAATAAACTTTTTTGGAGGTTATTGATATAATATCCGTGCCACAATCATAACCGCCTTCTGTAAGTTCCATATCTATAGCAACTACATCGGTAAGACCATCTCCATTAAAATCACCAGAAAGTATTTTTTTTGGAAAAATTTTATTTTCAGAATACACATTGTTATCATAACAGACCTGAAGATAATATGTAGGAAATTCCACAACTCGATCATATTGATAGTATATAGGAGATACCGTTCCTGTACTATAAACTGTAAAGGTATAATTAATGTCTGTTTTTTTAGCGACTGTCCATCCCTGTTTAGGCATTAAATGATTGTTCCAACTCAGCCAGGTAGTTGGAAAAATAGTTTCAAAAGCTCCTACATTGTGTTGAGAACCAAAATTGGTATAATTCCCTGAATTAATACTTGAAAACAACCAATAAATAGCCTTTCTATTAATACCAGTCGTAGGATACAATAAAAATTCCATTTTTTCATCACCATCAAAATCTCCGGAAATAGTTCCTGCATTTAATGATGTGATATTACCAACACTTAAACTGGTTGTAATATTAGCGTAGGAAATAGATTCAGTAGTATTTTCATAGGTGAAAACAGTAGGATTATAACTTTTAGTATTATCACCACTTTTTTCAGTTATACTTGCTAAACGTTCATAACCTAATGAACTTGGATTGTAATTTAATTGATAGTTTCTGAAACCAACACCAGAACTACTGATTTGAATTTTATCTAGTATTTTATCATTAATAAAATTTTCACCTCTAATATAATACTGTTCAGGTCTTAATCGTGTTTTATATACAAAATCAATGCTATTTATAGGAGTATTAGAGCTCGTATTTCCATATTTTATATCTTTTATTTTGAGTATTCCATTGTCCGTAAAATAGGAGTAAGAAATTCTAATACCTTGAGGATTTTCCCAATAGGTAATTGCCCATTCAGTTTTAGAACTAGAAGTTAAAGCGTTGTAACCATACATAGCTACAGAACCATCAGGGTATTCTATCTTAAAAGAAGAAGGACCAAAAGCTGGCCCCTGCCAGTTTACACCATAAGATGTGATTTTTATATTTGAAAAATTTTCAGTTTCATATTGAGTTCCATCTGCGCCATAAACTCCAGTTTTAGCTATCAATCGTTGCCCATCTAAAGCAAACCGATCTAAATTATCGAAATCTACTCCATCAATCGTTCCGTCATGATATTTAGTTGATGAGATCCGGGTAATTCTAGAAACCCCACCTATATTCCAGCCATATCCAGCTAAATCATTACTTCCTTGACTATTGTATGTCAAACTTATTTGAGGAACAATTCCATTAATTCCAGATGGAAGTATAATAGGAACATTGTAAGTAGCGGCACCAGAAAGTGAAACTGATAATTGTCCTTCAGTGATTCCTACTTCTGTAGAACTCCCTGTAGGAGCTGTTGTTGCCATAGACTGCATCTCCGACATTGTATTAAATTCACTGGTAGTATTTAGTGATTTTTGTTGGGAACTATCGGTTCTTTTAATTGGAATCAAACCTTCAACTGGAGTGCCTCCCATTTCTTGGGCAAAAATAAAAAAAGAAAAACCTAAAAAAAAGAGTAGACTAAAGTAAAATTGTTTCATAAATACAAAATTTATTTTTTAATGATTTTAATCGATTTTTGTTCGCCATTTTTATAAAACAATATCACTCCATACATTCCTGTTGGATAAGTCTGAAAAGCAATATTTTGATTGTTTTTTTTCTCTAGGTTAGAGAACGATTGAAGTACTTGCCCATTCAAACCATATACTTTTATGGAAGAAACATAATTACTTTCAATCAACTCCCATTGAAGATAGAGTTCTTCTTTTACAGGATTTGGATAATAGGAAATAACATCTTGTTCAGAAAATTTGAGTAAATCTCCTTCTTCCAATGCAGTTATTTCTTTTGTTTTTTCGTTAGCCATTTTTGATGTCAAACAATCAATACATAGTATTCTTTGGATTTGATTGCCTGCATCATCATAAGAAAAAGTAATTCGGTCAGCTACTTGTGCCTGTGAGATACTACAGCACAAAAAGAGTAGAAAAGTAAAAATTTTATTCATTTTAGGATGTTTTTAGAAAATTTTTACAAAAGTATTCGTCTAAAATTGTTTTTACAATACCCACTTTTAGTGATATTTTTGATCAAATAAAACATTTGACATGTTTTTTCTTCCTTTTATGTGGTTGAATAATGTAGCTGTATAATAATTTGTTGTGTATTTTGTTTTACGTTAGGGGGTGAAGTGAAAATCCTTTTGTTTTTTCTTTAAAAACAAAAGATTAAAACATAAAATCCGACCCTTGGGTAACGCCCAAAAATCAGTATTTGGATAGGACTCTTTCGGTTCTTTTAGTATTAATTAACTTTGTAACTTCGTGTTTTATGAAAATAGAAATGAAGTATAAAATACACCTTCTTTTTTGCTTAATTACTCCACACAAAGATTAAAATCAAAAAAAAATAACGAAAAGACTAAAGATACTATTACCATGATTATATACCTTGCTTCAGATGAGACAAAGTATATTGTTCTAAGTATCCTATAAATAAAAACACCCAATTTTACATTTCTGGGTGTAAAACTGGGTGAATAAACCATAAACAATTGAAAAACAAATGATATTGCAGAGAGGATGGGATTCGAACCCACGATGCAGTTACCCACATACTAGCTTTCCAGGCTAGCTCCTTCAACCACTCGGACACCTCTCTAATTGGGATTGCAAATAACACTAAAAAATCTGACTT
>NCDW01000109.1 GCA_002280395.1 Flavobacteriales bacterium 32-35-8 | reverse complement strand
AAAAACCAATTGCTAGAGTGAGTACGAACGCGTCGTATTATATTGATGACGAAGGTTTTCATATGCCATTGTCATCAAATTATTCGTCCAGAGTACCACTTGTTACGGGATATGTTGAAAAAAATAATTTAAAAAATGTATTTACGGTTGCAAGTAAAATTGAAAGTGATGAGTTTTTAAAAAAGAATGTTGTTGAAATCCATCAAGATGAGAATAAAGTTATTTATTTAAAATTGAGGCAATGTCATTTTTTGGTTCAATTAGGGAATGTAGATTTTCTGGATAAAAAAGTAAATAACCTAAAAGCATTTTACCAAAAGAGTTTAAAAGAAAAAACACTAAATAATTATAGTAAAGTTAATTTACAATTTGATAATCAGGTAGTATGTACCAAAACGTAAACCATGGATCATAATATAGCAGTAGGATTAGACATAGGAACCACAAAAATTGTGGCAATGATTGGTCGTAAAAATGAATACGGCAAGCTTGAGATTTTAGGTATAGGTAAATCTAAAAGTTTAGGTGTGCACCGTGGTGTTGTAAATAATATTACACAAACCATTCAATCCATACAGCAAGCTGTTCAAGAAGCAGAAGCTTCTGCCGAAATGAAGATTGAAGGCGTTACGGTTGGTATTGCGGGGCAGCACATACGTAGTTTGCAACATAGCGATTATATTACAAGGCCTAATTCAGATTTGGTTATTGATGAAGAGGATATTGACAGACTAATAAATCAGGTGCATAAGCTAGTGATGTTGCCTGGTGAAGAGATTATTCATGTGTTGCCACAAGAATATAAAATAGACGGACAGGCCGAAATAAAAGAACCAATTGGTATGTATGGTGGTAGGCTAGAAGCTAATTTCCATGTGGTTGTTGGGCAAGTCTCTTCCATCAGAAATGTTGGGCGTTGTGTACAAAGTTCAGGATTAAATTTAGAAGGCATCACATTAGAACCACTTGCATCAGCAAATGCGGTGTTAAGTCAGGAAGAAAAAGAAGCTGGTGTTGCATTGATAGATATAGGCGGAGGAACTACCGATTTGGCCATTTTTAGAGATGGCATCATTCGTCATACTGCGGTGATTCCTTTTGGAGGTAATGTAATTACAGAAGATATTAAGGAAGGCTGTTCCATCATCGAAAAACAAGCCGAACTATTAAAAATAAAATTTGGTTCAGCATGGCCTGGGGAAAACAAAGAAAATGAGATTGTTTCCATTCCAGGGCTTAGAGGAAGAGAACCTAAAGAAATTACATTAAAAAATCTGTCCAAAATAATTCATGCTCGTGTTGTAGAAATTATTGAACAAGTGTACGTGGAAATTAAAAACTATGGACATGAAGAACAAAAGAAAAAGTTAATAGCCGGGATTGTTTTAACAGGTGGTGGTGCACAATTAAAGCATCTTAAACAATTGGTAGAATATATTACGGGTATGGACACCAGAATAGGTTACCCTAATGAACATTTGGCAGGGGATAGTGATGAGGAAATAACAAGTCCATTGTATGCAACAGCTGTTGGGTTGGTTTTAGATGGTATCAAACGTAATGAACGAAAAAAAGTAGAACTGAAAGAAAAATTATCACCCAAAACTGTAGAGGAAAAACAAGAAGAGAAGCCTGTTGAAAAACCAGTAAAAGAACGACGTTCGTTTCTAGATAAGTTAACCGAAAGGGTTAAAGATTTTTTAGATAACGCAGAATAATAAATCCATAGAATTAAAAATATTAAGTATCAAACCCCAGTAAAACAGAATTTATGAGCAGCAAAAAAGAATTCGAAAGTATCGCATTTGATTTACCAAAAAATCAATCAAATGTCATTAAAGTTATTGGTGTTGGCGGTGGTGGTAGCAATGCTATCAATCACATGTTCCAGCAAGGCATTAAAGGAGTAGACTTTTACATTTGTAATACAGATGCACAAGCACTTCAAAACAGTGGTGTTCCAAATAAAATCCAATTAGGTCTCAATTTAACCGAAGGGTTAGGTGCAGGAGCAAATCCACACATAGGGGAGCAGTCTGCTGTTGAGAGTTATGAAGACATTTCTAATATGTTGGATTCTAACACTAAAATGGTTTTTATTACAGCCGGCATGGGCGGTGGTACTGGTACTGGTGCAGCTCCTATTATTGCAAAAATGGCTAAGGATTTAGATATTTTAACAGTGGGTATTGTAACCATGCCTTTTCAATTTGAAGGTAAAATGCGTATTGAGCAATCTCAAATTGGTATTGAAAAATTAAGAAGCGTTGTAGATTCTTTAATCGTGATTAATAATAATAAACTTCGTGAGGTATATGGAAACCTAGGCTTTAAGGCTGGTTTCTCTAAGGCAGATGAAGTGCTATCTACTGCTGCTCGTGGTATAGCTGAAGTTATTACGCACCATTACACACAAAATATCGATTTACGTGATGCTAAAACGGTATTAAGTAATAGTGGTACAGCTATTATGGGGTCTGCATTAGCATCTGGTCAAAACCGTGCACAAGAAGCTATTAGAAAAGCACTAGATTCGCCTTTATTAAATGACAATAAAATTACTGGAGCCAAAAATGTATTGCTGCTTATTGTTTCTGGTACGCATGAAATAACTATTGATGAAATTGGAGAAATAAACGATCATATTCAAAATGAAGCTGGTCATGGTGCTAATATTATTATGGGAGTTGGCGAAGACGAAAAGTTGGAAGAATCTATTGGCGTTACTATAATAGCTACGGGGTTTAACGTTGAGCAACAAGATGAAATTTCTAATAGTGAAACCAAAAAAGTAATTCACTCTTTGGTTGATGAAAGGGAATTAAGCCCAAAAGAAAAAGAGCCAGTAATTATCGCTCCGGTTATAGAACTTGAAACCAAAAAAGAAACCCCAGTAGTTCGCCATACTTTAGATGTTGAAGTCGACGAGGAATTGGTTCAACCAGATACTAAAAAACAAGAGATCAATCCAAAGCAAGAATATTTTATAAGAGACATCAATTTAATTCCAACTACCGATATCATAAAAAACATTAAAGTTGTTTATGAAGAAGTAAAGGCAAGCATCAAAGAAGACGATGACTTTATTATCAAGCCCGTCACTAAAATGTCAAATAAGGCAAAAGAGGTTGAGGTTGAAGAAGAACAACAGATTACACTCACTTTTGATTTGCCACTTAGCAATGCTAATGCGGTTGCAGAGGACGATATGATGTCGTATGAAGCTAGCGAGGAAGTTAAAAAAATTCCGGTAAATGATTATGTGGAACTTATTACGGTAACAGAATCTAATGAAGCGGGAGACATTCGTTATACTTTGGAAGATTATATTGAAGTAGAATCTTCAATGAACAAAAAACAAGTATCGCTTAAAGATATTGCTGAAGAAGAAGATTATAATGTGGTTTTTGAAAAGAAAATCATAGTAAAAGAAGTTACTGAAGACAGTTGTGATGAGATAGACCCTATGAATAGTCCTATTTCAGATATGCTTAAAGAACGTGCCCAAGAGCGAAGACGTAAAATGAAAGACTTTAATTATAAATTCAATAGTTCGAAAATTGATGATTTTGAAAAAGTACCGGCTTATAAACGTCAGGGCGTTAATCTTGAAGATGCCAAACATTCATCAGAAACAGATATGTCTAGAACCAGTATTGGCGTAGATGATAATGATGATATTCAATTAAGAACAAACAATTCTTATTTACACGATAACGTAGATTAAAATATATGCTAGCCTAACTTAGTTATGAACCCGAGAAGAATCCCTCAGCTTTTCGGGTTTTTTTATTCCCTCGAAGGACGAAATCTCAATAATATAAATCAAAAGTTATTTGTCATTCCTGCGTACGCAGGAATCTTTTTTTCTTATTATCTTCGCATTCTAAATACAATTTAAATCATGAGTTTACAAGAAGGTATCATGGCGGCATTAAAAGACGCCATGAAAGCAAAAGATCAAACGGCTTTAACGGCATTAAGAGCTGTAAAATCGGCTATTTTATTGGCTCAAACCGAAGAAGGTGCGCAAGCAGAGTTAACAGAAGATCAAGAACTTAAAATACTTCAAAAACAAGTGAAGCAGCGTAAAGACAGTGCTGCCATTTATTTGGCGCAAGGACGCGAGGATTTAGCAGCGCCAGAATTGGCAGAAGCAGAAGTTATCAGTCAGTTTTTACCAGTCGCTTTAAGTGATGAAGATGTTGAGAAAGTAGTTGTAAATATTATAAACCAAATAGGTGCCCAAGGCATGAAAGACATGGGCAAAGTCATGGGATTGGCCAATAAAGAATTAGCAGGTCAAGCCGATGGTAAAACCATTTCCAACATTGTAAAAGCTAAGTTGTCGTAAAAATATGAGTTGTAATATTAAGTATTACAATAATAAATAGCGAATAAAAAATAATCAATATTTCGGCTGCGTAGTTCAATTGGATAGAATATCAGATTTCGGCTCTGAGGGTTGGGGGTTCGAACCCCTCCGCGGTCACAAAATAAAAACCATGTAATTTTCATTAATTACATGGTTTTTTGGTTTATAGAAGTTTGCTAATTAGTGTTATAGAAAATACTATAATCAACAAGGGCAAACATTACTTACAAAAACCTTAATGGTCTTTTACAGACCCATCGGTATCCCACATTTCAGGAAACTCCCATTCTGGGACATTTTTTTCGTTTTCAATAAGGTTTTCATCTAAAGAGATTCCTAATCCAGGCCCGTCAAAATTACCCGCTACCATGATCTCACTATTCTTCATTATTAAAGGCTTGGTTATATAGCTTTTACCTAGATAACTTCGCTCCACACCGTCATTAGGAGCGGCTTGAAGACTAGGGAGTTCATGACAAACGAAATTAGGGATAGAAGCGGCAACATGCATGGAAGCCACAGCACCAATCATACCTTCTTTGGCGTGTGGCAACATACCAGCATAATGGGCTTCAGCCAGATTGGCAATAGCTTTCATTTCGGTAATACCACCACAATGCGTAATGTCAGGTTGTAATAATGATGCGGCTTTAAGTTCTAACAAATCACGAAATTGCCATTTTGTAACCATACGCTCTCCCGTAGCAAATGGAATATGTGTTTTTTTAGCCATTTCAGCCATTAGAGGTAAATTTTGAAATTGTATAGGTTCTTCGTAGAACCAAGGTTGAAATTTTTCTAATGCTTTTATTAAAATCATTGAGGTTTGTGGTTCATGGTCGCCATGAAGCTCAATACCCATATCTACTTTTGGACCTATAATATCGCGTATGGCTTGAATATTTTCAACCACTCCTTCAACAAAATCAGGGTTTTCCACATACCGGGATAAACGTCCACGACTTGAAGTTACACCAACTTTCATGGATGTATAACCTTCGTCCATAATTTTTTTAGCTTCTTCAGGTGTTTGAGCTTGTCCATACACACGTATGCGGTCGCGGGTAAGTCCGCCCAACAATTCATAAACGGGAACACCTAAGGCTTTACCTTTTATATCCCACATGGCTATATCAACAGCTGAAAGAGCCGAAGTTAGAACAATACCACCTCGATAGAAAGCATGCCGATAAATGGCCTGCCAATGATGAGCCACCAACCTTGGGTCTTTGCCTATAAGATATTTTTCTAACTCTTTTATTGCAGCCATAGTAGTATTTATACGACCTTCTACAGTGCCTTCTCCTAAGCCTACAATTCCCGCATTTGTTTGCAGTTTTATAAAAATAGTACGAAGTGTATTTACAGGGATAATCTCTAATTTTGTAATTTTCAAATCATCCTTTGGATTTATAAGAGCAGTTGTATAATTGATTTTTTCACTGCTTTTGGCGGTTGCACGCTCATGTACCATGAGGCCAGCAACACCCATGGAGATGCCTTTAAGCCAATGGCGGCGTGTTAAATTTTTCATATCCATATGATTAGTTTAGTGGTTCGTTTTTTTGATACTTAAATTTATTTAGCCCAAGCTTCGCCTTCTGGTGTTCGTCGCCATTCAAAATAATCATCCAATACTTCTAGGGATTCTGCACTTGGCAAGGGACCAAGATGTGGTGTTGGTCCTAAATACATCACTTCGGGATTGGCATCACTAAAGGCGGGCCATTTAGGAACATTCTCGCCATTTGGATTCCCATATTTGGCAAAATTTGTCCAATAGGTTCCAATAGCTTCAGAAAGTTCAAGATCGGTTTTAGTGGTTTCAGGATTAGAGGTGTCTAAATTCATAAATACATAGGCAACATCTTGTCCGTGTGGCGATCCATAACCAAAACGCGGAGAATCTTCAGGATAATCGGGATGTTGGTCAAAATAATAAAAATAAGCTTTATGCTTTCCTTTTTTAGCTTGCAACCTTGCCCAACTCCATGTATGCCATCCAAAAGCGGCATCACGAGATAGGTCACGGGCAGTTTTAGGAACGGTGCTGTCGGTAACAGGATACGCCTTTATCAAGTCGTCCGCAAAATCACCATACCGTTCTTTCACACTGGCAATGTATTCTTGTGGATCTTTTGTACGGGTAAAACTAGCTCCTTCATCCGAGTTGTAGCCAACTAAAATAGGCGTATCATTAAACTTGCCAGTTTCATACAAGGTATATTGATCATCTGGTATAACATACCCATCAATGATGGGCCATCCTCTGCCCCCCGGAAGACTATCTGCTACTATGCCCCTTAGTTCAGCTATGGAAGAAGCGCCAGCGGTTTCAGCATAAATCACGCCATCTTTTTCGGCATCTTGTAATGTTTTTTGATTTTCCCCGGGATAGGTGGTTGGTCGGGAAGGTCCAAACGAGCCGCCACTTTGTGAAATAGCCCCATGAAATAAACCTTTCGCTAATGGTGAAGCACTTAGCATGCTTACGGCAATACCTCCAGCCGATTCTCCGAAAATGGTTACTTTGTTGGGGTCGCCTCCAAATGCGGCAATGTTTTTTTGTATCCACTTAAGACCAGCAATCATATCAAGCAATCCGTAATTTCCAGATACCTTGTTGGGACTTTCGGCACTTAGTTCAGGGTGAGCCATAAAGCCAAGTATGCCAACACGATAAGCAATACTAACAAGCACAACACCTTTTTTGGCTAGATTTTCACCATTATAAACAGGTTCTGAGGTGGCACCAGCGCCAAACCCTCCGCCGTAAATCCAAACCAGTACGGGAATTTTTTCTTCGGTTTTTTGGGCTGGCGTCCAAATATTTAAGTATAAACAATCTTCACTTTTTCCTGAAGGTGGATTTCCGCCTTGCATGGGTCCGGGAGCGAACTCGGTGGTTTGTTTTATGCCTTCCCATTTTTCAACTGGTTGAGGCGCTTTCCAACGCAAATCTCCAATGGGAGGTGCAGCAAACGGAATACCTTTAAAAATGGTTAAACTGTCTTGGACAGTTCCTTGTACCCATCCATCTTCTGTTTTTACTTGTCCTGGTTCAGGTTTGGAACAAGACATAGTGGCAAGTATCATACATATAGCCACT
>NCDW01000108.1 GCA_002280395.1 Flavobacteriales bacterium 32-35-8 | reverse complement strand
AAGAAGCTTTTTACAGAAATGGCGGAACGGTTGTAAAAGATACTTCTGGTACCATTACCAGTAAAATAGGCAGATATTATATGAGCCTTAAAAAATATAAGTTTGTACAAGATGTTGTTTTGGTAAATAAGGATGCAACTATTAACTCTAATTATTTCGATTTCTATTCTGATACAGGCCATGCCTATCTTTTTGGACCTTCAACCATCGTCACCGAAGAAAGCAAAACCTATTGCGAAAAAGGCTTTTATGATACCAAAACCAAGATTGGTTATGCCATGAAGAATGCCAAAATAGATTATGATAATCGGGAAATTAAAGGCGATAGTTTGTATTTTGATAATAACATCAGTTTTGCTTCGGCAACCAACAATATTAAAGTAACAGATACCTTAAACAACAGCATTGTAAAAGGCCATTATGCCGAGGTTTTTAAGGCAAAAGATTCTGTATTCATAACAAAACGCGCCTACGCTATTACGGTTCAGGAAAATGATTCTATTTACATACATGGAGACACTTTGATGGTTACTGGTAAACCAGAAAAGCGTATTACAAGGATTTTCAGGAATGTAAAACTTTATAAATCGGATATGAGCGGAAAAGCAGATTCCATTCATATGAACCAAGAAACGGGACTTACCCAGCTTATAAATATATCAAAAGGCGCACAAAATGATGCGTTTTCAGTAAAACTTAAACCCATTCTTTGGAATATAGAAAACCAAATGACGGGTGACACCATTCATTTAATATCCGATACAAAAGCCGAGAAGTTAGATTCCCTCATTGTGTTTAATAATGCTTTTATTATAAGCAAAGACTCCATTGGTACGGGCTATAATCAAATTAATGGACAGAAACTTATAGGCTTGTTTGATGATAATAATGAGTTATACAATATTGATATTATTAAAAATGCCCAATCTATTTATTATTCAAGAAATGATGATAATGAATTAATTGGAATAGACAAATCCAAATCAGGATCCATTAATATCAAAATTTCCGATAAAGAAATTGATGAAGTTAATAAAATTAACCAAGTTGATGGTATAGTCTATCCTGAATCCAAGTTTCCCGAAAACGAAAAACTTTTAAAGGGATTTGATTGGCGCGATGAAGAACGACCGAGAAGTGTTGAGGATTTATTTAAAGACGACCCACCCCTAGCGCTACCTGTTATTAAAGGTTTAGATGACTATGTGCCCCAAGAAGATTTTTTTGATGCAGGCATGTTGGAACGTATAGAACAAGCTGATGCGGCAAGTAAAAAAACAGATAAGGGCCAAGACCCAAAAGCATCTAGAAATTTACCGCAAAACGTAAAAAACAAAGAAGAAAACCAACTCATTACCCCAGCAAGCGATTCAGTTGGCGGTCAGAAATAATGAAATCAGATTTTTTTAAATATCAGGCACAAACCACCACGCATCCATTGGCAATGGAAATTTCCCATGCCAATGGTTCTTACATATACGACACCAATAATAAAGCGTATTTAGACTTTGTTGCTGGAGTTTCGGCAACACCTTTGGGCCATAATCACCCAAAAGTCATTAATGCCATTAAAGAACAAGCCGACAAATATTTACACGTTATGGTTTATGGCGAGTATATTCAAAAACCAGCTGTAGAACTCACAAAACTCCTTGCCTCGCACCTGCCCTTTCCTTTAAAGAAAACCTATTTAACGAATTCTGGCACGGAAGCCATTGAAGGGGCTTTAAAACTTGCAAAACGAGCGACCGGCAGAAGTGAAATCATTTCGGCGCATAATGCCTATCATGGCAATACTATGGGCTCATTAAGTGTTATGGGCTATGAAGAGCGCAAACAAGCGTTTAGGCCTTTATTGCCAGATGTTAGATTTATAACCTTTAATAACGAAGATGATTTAAACCACATCACCACAAAAACAGCTTGTGTTATCCTGGAAACCATTCAGGGAAGTGCTGGCTTTGTTGAATCCATCAATGGATATTTAGAGAAGGTCAGACAGCGTTGCAACAAAGTTGGAGCACTTCTAATTTTAGATGAAATTCAACCAGGTATTGGCAGAACAGGTAAATTATTTGGTTTTGAACATTACAATTGCATTCCAGATATTTTGGTAACCGGAAAAGGTTTAGGTGGCGGCATGCCTATTGGCGCTTTTACGGCTTCATCTAAATTAATGGATTTGCTTTCGGAAAATCCTAAATTAGGTCATATCACCACATTTGGTGGCCATCCACTTATTGCAGCTTCTGCATTGGCCACTTTAAAAGAAATTACGGAAAGTGATTTGATGCCACTTGCTTTAGAAAAAGAACAACTGATTCGTAAACTCTTGGTTCATCCTCTTATCTTAGAAATTAGAGGAAAAGGATTGATGTTGGCTTTAATAACACCTTCGGCAGACATCACAAATGCCATCATTCTTAAATCCCAAGACCTAGGTTTGATATTATTTTGGTTACTTTTTGAACCCAAGGCCGTACGAATTACGCCGCCTTTAACCATATCAAATGAAGAAATAATCAAAGGATGTCACATCATTCTGGATGTTTTAAACACGATTCAACATTAAAATACTGCATTCAACTTTCTGAATATCAAAAGAAAACGCATTATAAACATAGTGTTCATTACTTTGTTCAAAACATTTACTTATTTTTTATAAAAAACCCGATTCAAGCCTTAAATTTATTGTTGAAGAACACTTACAAATGTGCTTATGGAGCTTAGTCATGATGACAACGACAATCTGCCGCTAACCAAGTTTGAATCGATGTTGAAAACAAACCATGTTTTGTTCTTCGATTCCGAAGAATTTGAAAACATCATTCACCACTATCTCAACGAAGGAAAAATAGCGCTCGCTAAAAAAGCCATAAAATTGGGCTTGGAACAACATCCTGGTTCGGTAAATTTAAGACTATTCAAAGTGGAAATCTATGTATTTGAAGATAAGCTGATTCAAGCGGATGAGTTATTAAACGAACTTTATATTTTAGAACCCAATAATGAAGAAATCTATATTCAAAAAGCAAATATCTTTTCAAAGAAAGATGATCATTTACAGGCCATCGACGTTCTTAAAAAAGCACTAGAGCTTACAGATGATGTTGTAGATGTTTATTCACTTATTGGCATGGAATATTTATTTTTAGATGAATACGAAGAGGCCAAAGTATATTTCATGAAGTGCCTTGAAGAAGATTTTGAGGATTATTCAGCACTTTATAATGTGGTATATTGTTTTGACTTTTTGAACCAAACAGAAGAATGTATTGAATACCTCAATATGTTTTTAGATAAAAACCCTTATTGTGAAGTCGCTTGGCACCAATTAGGAAAACAATATTTTGAACTTAAAAAATATAAAAAAGCATTAGCTGCTTATGATTTTGCAATCATTTCTGATGATATGTTTGTTGGAGCCTATATTGAAAGGGGAAAAGTTTTAGAAAAATTAAAACGTTTTGAAGATGCCATTGAAAGCTATTCCATAACACTCAAATTAGATGACCCTACACCCTATGCCTTACTCCGTATAGGAACATGTTACGAAAAATTGAATAATACCGACATGGCCATTCAGTTTTACGAAAAAACCTTGCACCAAGACCCTTCTCTGGATAAAGGCTGGATTGCCATTACCAGATTTCACATCAAAAAAAGAAACTATCAACGCGCACTATATTTCATTAATAAAGCCATTAATATTGATGCAGAGCACGTTATATATTGGAAATTATATTCCCAAATAAACCAACGCTTAGGCTTTTATGAGGAAGCTGAACGTGGCTACAAAAAGACTTTGGAATTGGGCAATTATGAATTAAATACTTGGCTTTCACGTGGTGATCTTTTAATAAAACTTGGTGAGCCCCAAGCGGCTATTTATAATTTTGAACAGGCAGTCGACTTTTATCCTGAAAATGCCGAAATTGAATACCGTTTGGCAGGATTGTACTTTACTTTGAATGAGTCCGACAAAGGTGCTTTTCATCTAAAAAACGGTTTGAGGTACAATGAAGATTATACCTTTATTTTAGATGAACTCTTTCCTGAAATTATAAACAAAGTACAAGTTAAAGATTTACTAAAAGCAAATCAATAATAAAACGTTAACCTAAATTGTATACCTTTGGTTTTTAGCTTTAAAATCAATATATGCAAAGACGTTTTTCAGACTATTTTATCATAACTCTTAAAGGATTGGCAATGGGTGCGGCAGATGCCATACCTGGCATTTCTGGTGGAACCATCGCTTTTATTTCTGGGATTTATGAAGAGTTAATCTCCACGATTAGCAATATAAAACCTTCTCTTTTCAAAACACTTTTTAAAGAAGGCATAACCGCTTTCTGGAAAGAAGCCAATGGCAATTTTGTGCTTGCCCTGCTGTCTGGTATTATTGTTAGCTATATATCGTTTATGAAGCTTGCTAAATATCTTTTAGAGCATCATCCTATTCTTATTTGGTCATTCTTTTTCGGACTGATTGTAGCCAGTATTTATTTCGTTGGGAAACAAATCAATAAATGGGATTTACCCACCATTATAGCTTTAATTATTGGTGCTGGTATCGCTTTTTACATCAGCATACTTCCAGTCATGGCTGCCAATGACAGCTTGTTATTCTTATTTTTTGCCGGTGCCATCGCTATTTGCGCCATGATCTTACCTGGAATTTCAGGTTCTTTTATATTGATTATTTTGGGAGCTTACAAAACAATAAGTGATGCCATTCATGATATTGATATTAAGAAACTATTGATATTTATAGCTGGGGCTGTTGTGGGCTTACTAAGTTTTAGCCATGCTTTAAAATGGTTATTTAAAAATTATCATAATATAACTTTGGCACTTCTTACAGGATTCATCTTCGGATCATTAAACAAAGTTTGGCCATGGAAAGAAACAATAACCTGGTACACAAACTCTAAAGGAATTAATGAACCATTACTTCAAGAAAGCGTATCTCCTTTTTCTTTTGATGGAGACAGCCAGTTATTAGTCGCTACTATTTTAATGATTATTGGATTTTTAAGTATTTTTATTTTAGAAAAAATAGGTTCAAAAAAACAGTAATGGAAAGTACCAGAACACTTAAGGACAAAATGTTTCTCATCCTAAAAGGGATAGGCATGGGCGCGGCCAATAAAGTTCCTGGCGTGTCTGGTGGTGTTGTGGCGTTTGTTGCTGGGTTTTACGAAGAATTTATATACTCGCTAAAAAAAGTAAATGGCAAAGCATTTAAATTATTAATTAATGGTAGGTTTAAAAGCTTTTACAATTATATAAATGGTCGTTTTTTAGGACTTTTGTTTTCTGGGATGGTAATTAGTTACTTTAGTGTCTCTTTAGTTTTAGATTACTTAATCAAACATTATGAATTATATATTTGGAGTGTTTTTTTCGGAATGATAATAGGCTCCATATATCAAATCAATAAAGATTTTAAGGATTGGAATTTTAAAACCTATACATCCCTAGCCATTGGTATTACATTAGGAATAGGGATTAGTTTTTTAAATCCTGCAAAAGAAAATGACAATCTATGGTTTGTATTTTTTTGTGGTATTATCAGCGTTTCCGGAATGCCACTTCCCGGTTTATCTGGGTCATTTATACTTATCTTAATGGGCAACTACGTACTACTTTTAGTAGATTCAGTAAACGCATTATTCAACACTTTTTATGAAATTTTAGGAGGAAATTTAAGTTTCATAAATAATCCGGAACGCATTAGGATGCTAAAGGTCTTAGTTGTTTTCACCCTAGGTTCCGTAACAGGCTTGGTAACATTTTCACATATACTTAGCTATATTTTAAAACATTACAAAAGTATTACACTTTCATCTATTATCGGTTTTATAGTAGGCTCTTTAGGAGTTGTATGGCCTTGGAAAGAGACCATCTACAAATTAACCGATGATGGCTCTTTTATATACGATTCTAGAGGAGAAAAAGTAGTAGAAAATTTTAAACGCTTTATTCCAGAAATAAACTTAGAAACTTTTTACGCTATTTTATTTATACTTCTGGGCATTACTATTGTTTTAGCTCTCGAAATATATGCACAAAAAACTAGAAAAACACATGCATAAATTAGGTCTTTTAGGAAAAAACATTTCCTATTCGTTTTCACGGAATTATTTCAAATCAAAGTTTGAAAAAGAAGGAATCACTGGTATTAGCTATGATAATTTTGATATAGAAGATATTTCAACATTTCCTTCCATAATAAAAAACACCAATGGATTAAAAGGTTTAAATGTTACCATCCCATATAAGCAAGCCGTCATGCCATTTTTAGACAAAATAGATAAAAAAGCAAAAGCCATTGGAGCCGTTAATACCATTAAAATTAAAAAAAATGGTAAACTCGTAGGCTATAATACAGACTGCTATGGTTTTAAAAAATCCATTAAACCTTTACTTAAAACGCACCATAAAAAAGCATTGATTCTTGGCACTGGTGGTGCCAGTAAAGCGATTGCCTATGTGCTTAATGAGCTAAAAATAGAATATAACTTTGTATCTAGAACCACATCAAAAGATGTCCTTCTTACTTATGACGACTTAAATGAAACCCTTATAAAGGACTTCGATATTATTATAAACTGCACGCCATTGGGTACATTTCCTAACGTTGAAAATTGTCCAAATATTCCATATGAAGGTATAACTGAAAAACATATTATGTATGATTTAATATACAATCCTTTGGAAACAAAATTTCTAAAACTTGGAAAAGAACATAATGCAACAACCATAAATGGCTTAAAAATGCTCGAACTGCAAGCTGAAAAATCATGGTCTATTTGGAATTTATAATAAAAGCACCCTTCTCTACATAAAAGAAAAGTTCGTCTCCTTTTTGTAAATACTGCACTTGTTAGTATCTTTAAACACAAAACATATTCATTTGAACCTAAACATTTATTAAAATGTCAGAGATAGATAACCTGCATAATGCAGAAGGACCGGAAAAGAATAGCCAAATAAATCATTCAAATAATGATGATGATGCTATAAAAACAGAAGAGGTATCTTCAAATTTACAAAGTATTGAACCCTCACTTGCAGAAGACACCCCTGATGAAAGCAAGAAATCAGATGGGCATGATGACCTTTTGAACGAGATAGATGATTCCAATGCTGAAGATTCAGAGGACGAAGGCAATAAAGACAGGCATACCATAGAATTTAAGGAATACGACAAAATGTCGTTAGAAGCACTGGCCACAGAACTTGAAAGGTTAGTGAAAAATGAAAAAGTTCAAGCAATAAAAAAACAAGTTGACGCCATTAAAATTGAATTCAACTCGCAATTTAACGATTTATTGGAAGAAAAAAAGAAATCTAGATTTAAACCTAAAGCAAAACTTAACAAAGAAACTTGAAATTATAGAAGAAATAAAAGGTTTAATTAATTTAGAAGAAAACATTAATACAACTTACAAGCATTTTAAAGAACTTCAAGAACGATGGAGAAATACCGGCCCTATTCCTAGAGATAAATATAACAATGCTTGGAATAGTTATCACCACCATGTTGAAATGTTTTATGATTTTCTACATTTAAATAGAGATTTACGCGATTTAGACTTCAAACATAATTTAGAACAGAAAGTAAAAATTATTGAACGTGCAGAAGAATTGGCACAGGATACCGATGTTATGAGGGCTTTTAGAGAACTTCAAGAGCTTCATAAAATGTGGAAGGAAGAGTTGGGTCCTGTAGATAGAGAACATCGAGAAGCTATTTGGGAACGTTTTAAATCTGCCACGAAAATTATTAATGATAAACGTCAGGCATATTATCAAGAAATTGAGAAAAGTTATGAGAAAAATCTGGATATAAAACTGGATATTATCAATAAAATCAATGAGATAAATAACCAAGAAACCAAATCGCATGGAGCCTGGCAAAATAAAATTAAGGCTATTGAAACTTTAAGGAACGATTTTTTTAATGCGGGTAAAGTCCCAATAAAAGTCAATGAATCTACTTGGGCTAAATTCAAAGCAGCTGTTAGAACGTTTAACAGACAAAAAAACACCTTCTATAAGGGGCTAAAAAAAGACCAATTCACCAACCTTCAGAAAAAATTGGAACTTATAAAAATAGCAGAAGACAACAAGAATAGTGATGATATTGAAGTGACCACGGCTTTAATGAAAAAAATCCAAAATGATTGGAAAAAAATTGGCCATGTACCCAGAAAAGACAGCGATAAAATTTGGAATGAATTTAAGGCGGCCTGTAATCATTTTTTTGATAGACTTCACGCCAATAAAAATGCTGAAAACAAAGAGAGTCTTGATGCCTTTAATAAAAAACAAGAATTATTAGAAGTTTTAAAATCTTTAAAACTTACAAAGAATAAGGAAAAAGATTTAGAAACCATTAAAGAATATACAAACCAATGGAATGCTATTGGTAGAGTGCCAAACGATAAACGTTATATTGAAGGCAAATATTCTAAAATATTGGATGAGTTGTTTTCTAACTTAAAAATGGACAAGGACGAATTGG
>NCDW01000316.1 GCA_002280395.1 Flavobacteriales bacterium 32-35-8 | reverse complement strand
ATTATGCAACCAACTATTCGTCCTTTATTCAATACAAAACAATTCCAAGATGCTTTATTAACTTGGACAGACAATACAGTTGCTTATTATGATTACTTAAAATCTTTCTCTGCTACTTCTTTAGCTGGAAAGTCTTGGAATCAAGCAGTTCATGATGGTTTTGTTGCTTCTGTAGCAAGTCCATTAACTGCAGCTTCTGCTGATTATGCTTCGGCAGCTTCAGCTTTAGCTCAAGCAAAATCTTCTAACTTCGATTTAGTATTATATTCTAAAGTTGGAATGGGAGACGGGCAACAAGCAAACAATCCTTGGTTACAAGAGTTTCCAGATCCTATTACAAGAGTATCTTGGGATAACTACGTAACTATGTCTAAAGCTGATGCTGAAGCAAATGGATTCAAAAACTGGAATGTAGCTAACGGAGGTTTAAACGGAAGTTATGCTACTATTAAAGTAGGAAATGCTACTTTAGAAAATGTTCCAGTTATTATTCAACCAGGTCAAGCAAAAGGAACTTTAGGTTTAGCTTTTGGATATGGTAGAAAATTAGGTTTAAAAGAAGAGATGCAGGTAGGTGTTAATGCTTATGCTTTATACGCTAACTTAAACTCAAATCAATCTGCTACTATTACTGTTGGTGTTAATGCTTATGCTTTATACGCTAACTTAAACTCAAATCAATCTGCTACTATTACTGTTGCTGATGGAGAGCATGAATTTGCTTGTGTTCAGTTGCAAAAAACATTAATGGGTAGAGGTGATATTATTAAAGAAACTACATTAGAAGTTTTCAATACTAAAGATGCTAAAGTTTGGAATCCAGTTCCAATGGTATCATTAGATCACAAACCAACGGCTGCTACTGAAGTTGACTTATGGGATTCATTTGACAGAAGCGTTGGACACCACTTTAATTTATCTATCGATTTAAATGCTTGTACAGGATGTGGAGCTTGTGTTATTGCATGTCACGCTGAAAACAACGTACCAGTAGTAGGTAAATCAGAAATCAGAAGAAGTAGAGATATGCACTGGTTGCGTATTGATAGATACTATTCTTCTAAAGAAACTTTTGCTGGTGATGTTGAATTGAAAGAGTCTGCGTCTGGATTAATGAATTCTATCGATACTTTTGCAGGTATGGAAGATCCTTCTGAAAATCCTCAAGTAGCTTTCCAACCAGTAATGTGTCAACACTGTAACCACGCTCCTTGTGAGACGGTTTGTCCAGTTGCAGCAACATCACATGGAAGAGAAGGTCAAAACCATATGGCTTACAATAGATGTGTTGGTACACGTTACTGCGCAAACAACTGTCCATATAAAGTAAGACGTTTTAACTGGTTTTTATATAACAAAAACAGTGAGTTTGATTACCACATGAATGATGATTTAGGTCGTATGGTAATTAATCCTGATGTGAATGTACGTTCTCGTGGGGTTATGGAAAAATGTTCAATGTGTATCCAAATGACTCAGGCTGTTAAGTTAAAAGCGAAACGTGAAGGCAGAGTAGTTGGTAAAGATGAATTCCAAACAGCTTGTTCTGCTGCATGTACTAGTGGAGCTATGAAATTTGGGGATATTAACGATTCTGAATCTGATGTTGCTAAATTAGTAGAAGATGAAAGAATGTATCATTTATTAGAGCACATCGGAACAAAACCAAACGTGATGTACCACGTGAAAGTTAGAAACGATAAATAAGTATTAATTAAAGAAACAATATAAAGGATTATGTCGTCTCATTACGAAGCACCCATTAGAAAACCTTTAGTAGTAGGAAGTAAATCTTACCACGATGTAACGGTAGATGTTGCAAGACCTGTAGAAGGTAGAGCAAACAAACTATGGTGGACAGTATTTTCAATCGCATTAGCCGCTTTCCTATGGGGATTAGGTTGTATGATTTATACGGTAACCACTGGTATTGGAACATGGGGATTAAATAAAACAGTTGGCTGGGCCTGGGATATCACCAATTTTGTTTGGTGGGTAGGTATTGGTCACGCCGGAACTCTTATCTCTGCAGTATTATTATTATTCCGTCAAAAATGGAGAATGGCGATTAACCGTTCTGCAGAAGCAATGACGATTTTCTCTGTAATGCAAGCAGGTTTATTCCCAATTATCCACATGGGTCGTCCATGGTTAGGATACTGGGTATTACCAATTCCAAATCAATTCGGATCATTATGGGTGAATTTTAACTCACCATTATTGTGGGACGTATTTGCAATTTCTACTTATTTATCAGTATCATTAGTTTTCTGGTGGACTGGTTTGTTACCTGACTTTGCT
>NCDW01000107.1 GCA_002280395.1 Flavobacteriales bacterium 32-35-8 | reverse complement strand
AATATGGCAAACAAATAAAACTTTCAAATATTAAAGGGAAAGCAGTTTTGTTAGAATTTTGGGCAAGTTGGTGTACACCTTGTAGAAAGGATAACAAAAATTTAGTCACATATTACAAAAAATACAATCCGTTAGGTTTTGAGATTTTTCAAGTTTCGTTGGATAACAACAAAGAAGAATGGTTAGAAGCAATAAATCAGGACAGTTTACAATGGGCTCATGCGAGTGATTTAAATTCATGGAATAATGAGGCCGCCATGATTTACGGCATAAATTTACTTCCAACTAATTTCTTGATTAATGAAAATGGCATGATAATTAATCGTGATTTAAGAGGTCAAGAATTGGAACAAAAACTAACTGAAATATTAGAATAATGCTAATTCACACAGCAACTTAAAAAATTGTTATTAAACCCTCTCAAACCTAAAAACCTCCCCATCCTGCTTCACATGAAAAAATTGGCAGTTTGAATAATGTATAAATTCAAAAGGTTTGGGGTAATTAAAGGCGGCATTATCAATTTTATATTCAGCATCCACATCTATGTTTCCATGTGGAGAAATACGTCTAAATCTGTAATGTGAATTATTTGCCGTTTCATGAAGTTCAAACCAAGCACCCGCCGCAATGCCAGATAACCACTGGGCATTTTCGTGTAAATCATCAACGGGTTTTGGATGTAAAGTCCCTATAAAATTAGGCTGATGGTTTTCTAGTCTATCTAAAAAACAACGGATGTTTTCGCTTTTTTGGGAGCCTGTATATTTAGAAATTACGCCTGTTTCCGAAACTTGAAAAACATGGGTTTCTGTATTTGCCAACAACACATTGCCAACCGTGCTGGGCGTAAACCAATTGGAAGCTTCCAATTTCTTTTTGATTTTTGAATCCGTTACCGAAGCAATCAACGCATCCGTTACAAATCTGGCACAATTACAAGCGTTTTTCATAAAGGCGGCGTACCTAATAAAATGCTTTTCTTGCATCTGGGTGATGTGGGTTCGAGCTTTTTGGTAATCTATGGCATTACAAACCGACGCTACTAATTTCCCATCGCCATGTGTTAATTTGGGATGGGTTGCTAAAAATTGTAAAATCTCGTTTAGGTTTTCAATATGCCCGTCTTTTATTTTTGCCGTTAACGGAAAATCCAATTCGTTGTCGGTGTCTTTTCCGCGGACTCTTCCATGTGGTTGAGACGTGATGTATCTACCAAAATCATGGTATTCTAAAACACCTGTTTCTTTATTAATCAATACCAAAGCGGCATGACCAGCTCTTAAATAATGCTTTTTTCCAATACCTAAAAACCTTAAATAGGGCGAAAACCATTCCTTAGAAACCATGACAATCGTTTCAGGATATGCCAATGTTAAAATGATACCCGTATTACTCATTGACGGTCTGCGGAAGATTAAAAACAGTATCTGTTACCGTTTTATTCTGAAGATTTTCATAATGCATTTTCAGGGCATCGTTGGTTTTTTCTACTTGAGTAATGCTGGTTGTTTTTACAAAACCACGGTTCATAATAACGCCATAATCCTCATTACCTGCTCCAGCCGTTTTATGAAATTGTAAAAGCGTATCGGATTTTAATTTGTTTTCAGATTTAAATGTTTCGAACCATTTTAAACGCTCCTTCCGCATGGTTTCAGAATACAAAGTAGCAGACGACCAAATTTGAGGTTCTAAAGGCAATTCTTGAATATGTTTTTGTTCGCCATCCCAAACCAATTCAAAAAAACGGAGGGTTTCATTCCAATCGGCAATAACCATCGTAAACGGTTCAATATTCGCCAAATTATAATCTTTCATAATTGTTTCAATGTCATCCGAAATCATAAAATCCTTCGCAACAACACCTCTGCTAAGTTTATAATTTGCAAGTCTTTTATGCGAAACAAAACCGCCATTAAGTACACAAACCAATCTGTTTTTTTCACTGATACCAATCCATGTGCCTCCAGATAGATCGTCTTTTGGATATAAAAGTTTCACATCTTTTAAAGAATAGAAATCTGGTAGCGAAGAGGTTCTATTAGGGTCTTCATCTCTATTGGAAGTAATCACAAAATCGTTATTACCTGTCGGAATGATGGTAACTGTACACATAACATATCTATCTTAAAACACATAGCCAACTTACAAAAAATAAATAAATTTTAACGAGGTTTTAGTAAGCTTCAACCCGAAAAGTCGTTAGATAAATCGTAAATTTGTAACTGATTCACTGAAAATTCAATAACAAAAAATCGAATATCATGGGAANNNNTTCAATAACAAAAAATCGAATATCATGGGAAAAGGCTTTTTTAATGTACCAATTGCTTATAACGAACCTGTAAAAACGTATGCTCCGGGAACGCCAGAGCGTGATGCGGTTCTTAAGGCATATAAAGAGATGTTTAACAGTAAAATTGATGTGCCTTTGTACATTAATGGAAAATATGTACGTACAGGAAATACCAAAACCATGTCGCCGCCACACGACCATAAACATATTGTTGGGACGTATCATCTTGCCGAAAAACAGCATGTTGAAGACGCTATTTCTACGGCTTTAGAAGCTAGAAAAATCTGGTCTCAAATGCCTTGGGAAGCACGTGCTGCCATTTTTTTAAAAGCTGCGGAATTAGTCGCTGGTCCTTATAGAGCCAAAATCAATGCCGCTACCATGATAGCACAGTCTAAAACCATTCACCAAGCTGAAATTGATGCCGCTTGCGAATTTGTTGATTTCTTACGTTATAATGTGCAATTTATGACGGACATCTACGCCGAGCAACCTGAAAGTACCAGCGACGTATGGAACCGATTGGAATACCGACCACTTGAAGGCTTTACGTATGCCGTAACGCCTTTTAATTTTACGGCTATTGCGGGTAATTTACCATCATGTATGGCATTAATGGGCAATGTGGTGGTTTGGAAACCAAGTGACAGCCAAATATATTCTGCCAAAGTGATTATGGACGTTTTTGAAGAAGCGGGCGTTCCTCCAGGGGTTATAAATGTTGTTTTTGGAGACCCTGTAATGATAACCAATACCGTTTTGTCCAGTCCAGATTTTTCGGGATTACACTTTACGGGATCTACATTCATTTTTAAAGAACTGTGGAAACAGATAGGAAATAATATCCATAACTATAAGACATACCCAAGAATTGTTGGCGAAACCGGAGGCAAGGATTTTGTTATAGCCCACAAAAGCGCGAATGTAAAACAAGTCACCACCGCTATTGTTCGTGGTGCTTTCGAATTTCAAGGCCAAAAATGTAGTGCTGCCTCGAGAGCTTATATTCCGAAAAGTTTATGGCCTGATGTAAAAAAACAACTGATTGCTGATGTAAAATCCTTTAAAATGGGTTCTCCTGAAGATATGGGCAATTTTATTACGGCGGTGATTCATGAAGGGTCTTTTGATAAACTCGTGAAATATATTGAGCAGGCCAAAAAAGATGCTGATGCAGAAATTATCATTGGCGGCAATTACGATAAAAGCAAAGGTTATTTTATTGAACCAACGGTTATAGTAACAACCAATCCGAAATACGAAACCATGCGCACCGAACTTTTCGGACCTGTTATTACCATATATATTTACGAAGACGAAGCTTTTTCTGAAACCTTGAAACTCGTTGATGAAACCAGCGACTATGCTTTAACAGGCGCTGTTTTAGCTACTGACAGATATGCCATTACCGAAGCAACAACCGCTCTACAAAATAGTGCAGGGAATTTTTATATTAATGATAAACCAACAGGTGCCGTTGTTGGGCAACAACCATTTGGTGGTGCCAGAGCTTCGGGAACTAACGACAAAGCAGGTAGTGCGCAAAACTTATTACGTTGGGTATCGCCAAGACTCATTAAAGAGACTTTTATAACCCCAACAGATTACAGATATCCGTTTTTAGGAGCCTAGCGATTTTATTAAAATTAAAAAGGCATGACTAAGTTGAAATTGGTCATGCCTTTTTTGTTTTCTAGACTTTAATACTCGAACAATTGTTTCTGTGAAATATACTATTGCTGTTTTTCGTTGGTCTTTTTACAGTAATAAATATATTCTGTAATTAAATTTTTATGTGTGATTAAAGTACAATGATCGAATATCTTTTGAAATTTTTTAAAATTAAACTTCGTGTATAACGCTTGACTATAATAACACCCTTCCTCTAAAAGATCGTAGGCATTTTGAATAATAGATAACCCCTTTTCTTTACTAAAAAACGTAAACGGGATTGATGAAATAACAGAATTTATCGGCTTTTTAACATGTTTTTTTAGATTCTCGGCGCCATCGTTAATAATTACCAAACGCTCATCTTGAATGGTTTCCCTAACATATTCGCAAAAATCCTTATTCACTTCAAACGAGTATAAAATGGAAGAATTAGACATGGTATTGAGAATTTCTCTAGTAATGTTACCATGTCCTGTACCAAATTCAACAATTACTTTATTGGGTTCTTTGGAAATATGCTTGCATATATTGACCTCTACATATCTACTTGTTTCCGATATCGCTCCGGTAACCATAAGGTTTTTGGCAAAAGCGAGGGATGTTTTAAATTTTTGATTCATTTCAAGGTGTCTTTACTCGACAAAGTTAAAGCTATTTAAAGTTAAAATCCCAAGATACAGAAAATGAATAAATCCAAAGATATGATCCGGGATCGAAACTTATTTCCTGATGGGATACTCCCGCCTGAAGCCCCCAATAGTTTCTGTTGTTCTTAGAAGAAAAAAAGTATCCGAAGTTTAATTTTTGTGATTGCAGGTTTACGATAACATTTTCAACACCTTCAAAATCAAGTCTGTAAATATCTGGTGAAAATCCCATTCCTGCTTCTACACTAAAGTAATTAAACATATCCTGGCCGTATTTTCGATATGTTAAACTCCCAGACATACTAGCGCCTGGATCTCCCGGCGTGACATAAGACCTAAATAAAAAATAGCTATTTCCTGTATACCATCCCAGTGAACCCGAATAAATATTGGTTGTTTCACTATATTTTAACGACCTAAAGCCTAAAGACACTTCAAATCCTTTTGGCAATGATTTATAGAGCTCGGCCCCATAGCGTAATTTTGGATACAAATATGAATCGGAAACCCCAAAATTTAGGTAAGCATAAAATCCTTGCGAGATGCTTGGGTACATATCTACCTCGAATTGGGATCCTGTAGAGCCAAAACGCTGACTGAAATTAAACTTGCCCTGAATACTGCCGTATTTGGTTTGCCTGATGTATCTAAGCATATAATACTGCATGGGATCGAACACTTCAGAATAGAGGTCTACCGATGTTTTCAAGCCTATCATATTATATCTTAAATCGTTTAGCAATGATTGTTTGAATGCAATCGCTTTTTCATTGGTAGGGTTTTTAACTAAAATCTTGTCAATAATAATAAGTGCTTGTTCTTTATTATTTGTAGCATTTTGGGCACTCGCATGTAAATATAAAAGCGACTCGTTTTCAGGAAAATATCCCAATGCTTTTTCAATCATTTTTACGGCATTGTATGGCGCCCCTCTATATAATTCATTATTGATGGCCGCTTCCCAAGTATCCAAACGTTCTGGGCTTTTATCTAATACATAATCGAATTCTTGAGCTGCCTTTTTATACTCCCCATCCCAAGAATACGTAGTTCCTAAAAAGGATCGTACATCATGGTAATCTGGATATTTTGTTAAAATAAATCTTAGTGTATCTTGCGCCTCTAGCCTTTTGGAATTGAAGGCTAAATTTCTGGCAACCTCAAAAGAAACATCTGGATCTCCTTTAAATTTAGTTTCCTGTCCAATGGCATAAGCACTTAGGAACACAAGTAATATTAAAATATATTTTCTCATAAGCAAGTCTTTAATTCAAGCTATTTTTAAAAGCTAGGAATTCTGAGTTATTGGGATGGATATTCACAATACTATCCATTATTTCCTTTGCCTGGTTTTCATTCCCGATGCGCTTATATGCCTGAGCCATCTTTAAACCAACGGTTGGGTTGATTATCTTATTTTTTAATGCTTCAGAATATATGGCTACTGATTCATTCTCTTGATTAGACCACCAGTAAACATCCAACAAAGCCATGTAGGCATAATCATAATAGGGCGAACGTTTTATGGCATCCAATAGTTCTACTCTTGCTTTATCATAATCGCCTTGCCAACCTAAACTTCTGCCTTTTAAAATGCGTGCGTCTGTATAGTTTGGATATTCGTTAAGGATATAATCACAAAGCAATCTGGTTGTTTCATGTTGTTTTTTAAATGATAGTTCCCTTGCGATTTCTAAAACCTCATCAAATGTTTTGTTTTTAGCAAACTTATTTATGGTATTTATGTCTTGCTGTGAGAACTCTTTTTTAGGGGTTACATAAATGTTTAATGAATCTGGAAATATTTTATTCCTTTGGGTTACGTAGGCATTTAATTTTTTAAACACCATCAAGGAGTCTAAAATCGTTTTATTTATATCTTCCTCTACAACACTATACGTACCAAAATCACTTTTAATTTTATATAGTTCTCCATCTGAATAGAAGTAATCTTTATAAATTACTTCATTTAAACTTCCTTTATAACGCATTAGCGGAATCATTTTTGAATTCCTAAATTGTTTAACCGTATCGAGCCCTGTTCCTACCCAAGCGGTGTTTTCTGGAGATTTAAACTTAAAATTATTTGACAAATAGCTCACCAAAGTTGGCGTAACATCCCAATGTGAAGATATTGCTTTAAAGCGTTCTGCCTTTTTAAGCATGGGGCTATAAACCATAAAGGGCACATGAAAACGGCAAAGTTTGTCTTTTTGAGCTATAGGTATTAACCTATGGTCTCCGGTAATTATAAAAATGGTGTTTTCATATTCAGGCCTTTTAGAATAGGCATCCATGAATTCTTTTATGGCATTGTCTGTATAAATCAAACATCCAAAAATATCTTTATGATTTAGTATGGTATTCTTTATTTCTTCAGATTTAACTGAATTTTCTATATATCCTTCAACTTTAGATCTATACAGTTCCTTGTCTGGGTACTCAAATGGTTCATGGGTAGAAAGCGTCATTATAATATCCAACCTTGGCTGCTTTTCTGCATCCATTGTTGTTAATACTTTTCTAAATATTTCATGATCGGGATACCCCCAAGAAAAACCGCCATCATCTGTTCTTGTTTTTGTGTAGCTTGGACCATATTTACTTTCATCAATAAGTTGATCAATGCCATTATATTCCAAAAAATTTATTTTTCTGTCAAAACCCGAAGGACAACCTGAATAATACGATGTATTATATTCATTTGCTTTCAACAAGCTTATTAGGGATACATGTGATGGTGTTTTTGATAGCTCTAAAAAACCTTTTTCTCCATAGGGCAATGACCCTAATAAAGCTGGAAGTATCCCAAATGAACGTCCCGTGGTACTTACAAAATTCTCCCAATACAACGATTTATTGATTAAAGAGTCTAAGTAAGGCGTAAAGCCACTATAAATATCGTTATCAACAAACTCGCTACCCAAGCCTTCAACTACTAAAAAAACGATGTTTGGCTTAGCTTCGTTATTATTCAAAAAAGGCGACAATACATCTGGGATTTCAGAAGATGCTTTTAAAAGTGGAAAATCCTCTCTATTGTTAAGATCCTCCAAATTTAAAGCACGTTGTTCTCTTTTAAATTTTATAATATCATACGTTAAAAAAGCCAATTTATTTTTATATACATCATTGGACAATATAGGAAGGACGAGCTTTAAAACTCCAAACAGGAGAACAGACGCCATTAAAATAAATGATACCGGCTTTTGCACATACTTTTTTAAAGCTACATAAGAACCCAACAGTAATGCTGGAAAAATGATGAATGGCAAAAAATAAAATATGGTAACTGATTCTGAAGTTGAAACCGTACTAGATACATCATCAAAAGAATACCCGAGCAAATCTGCCCCTAGATTTAGTAATGTTGTTAAACTATATTTTACTAATGAGAACTGACCTAAAACCAAAACTATAAACAAACTTAGGACAACGTTTAAGGCTAGTTTTTCTTTAAAATTATTTATTAAAAAAAACAATGGGTAAACAATGATTCCTATTACAATGCCACACCAAAAATCATTTATAAATTTTAAAGATAAGGTTAATAAAAAAGGCTCAGGATTTGTAGGGGTATTAGCAACCTCATAAACACTTAAAACCCAGAATGCAACTATTAATGCAAATGTTAACTTGATGTAATTATTAAAATGCTCCGTTTTTAAATTAATCTTCATTTTTACAAATATTATCTAGTTATTTACCAATCCTTTTCTAACCATATTGCCCCATTTTTTTTTCTTGTTAAAATAATAATCATAGTTTCCACGTATGGCGGCATAAAGCATAAAAGGATGTAGCAAGAAAGGCTCTATGGCACTTAGTAATACCAACTTAAAACCCGTACCCTTCTTTTTATATTGGTGAAACGTAAGTTCTTCTGAATACAGTGCAACAATTGAAAACACAACCGAAAATAAATAAGCAAGCAAAAAAAATGATAAGGCAAAATCCCAACGTACCTCTTGCAACACTATAAGTATCATGAAATAAACCAAGCCAATGGTTTCAAAAATAGGTGCAAGACGTTCAAAAATTAACCAATAGGGATAGCTTACCAACCCAAACCATCCATATTTTGGGTTAAAACCTATCTTACGATGTTTTCTCAAGGTTTCAATAGTTCCACGGGTCCAACGGTTTCTTTGTGAAATAAATACTTTATAATTATCGGGTGCTTCTGTCCAACATAAGGGATCTGGTATATACGATACTCTGTACTTTTCACCTTTTTCTTCCATGTACCTGCGCATACGCACAATAATTTCCATGTCCTCTCCAACCGTATTGGTATCGTATCCTCCAACAGCAATAGCAATTTCCTTATCGAAAATCCCAAAAGCTCCAGAGATTACCAGTAGACCATTTAACCTACTCCAAGCCATACGCCCTAACAAAAAAGCTCTTAAATATTCTAAAATTTGTGATTGTACCAATAGGCTTTTGGGCAAATTAACATCTATCAGCTTGCCTCCTCTTATTTCACAAGAATTGGCAATTCTTATAACACCTCCTGCGGCAATTACCTTGGAGTCTGTAACTTCTAAAAATGGTTTTATCATTTTTTGAAGCGCATCTTCTAGCAACAAGCAGTCCACATCAATACAAGCCACATACTTGCTTGTGCTTATATTGAGACCCATATTTAAAGCATCAGCCTTACCTCCATTTTCTTTATCAACCACCATAAGTTTTTCAAATGCAGGATTTTTAGATTTAAAAATGCCTTCCCTTAATGGTTTAGTTGCTATTTTTTCGTTTACTATATAATGTACTTTTTCTAAATCGTAAGCCTTAACAAGCCGTTCCAAACTATCGTCTTTACTACCGTCGTTAACTATTACCACATTATAATTTACATAATGGTTAGACAATAAAGACCTTACATTTTCAACGATGTTCAAACTTTCGTTATATGCTGGCGCTATTATGGTTATGGAAGGAGACATTGTAGACGACAATATATCTTTGTAATTAACAAAGCTTCTCTTTTTTATATATTCTATGGTTTCTTTACTGGAAATGAAAGACAGAATAATATAGGAAATAATAGCTGCAAAAGCATACCCGAAAAATAAGTAATGAAGTATTTGTAATATTATTTTAACCGAACTTGTATCCATTTTATAATACCTTTACCGCTTTAACCATGGCTAAGCTTTTATTATTATTTGACGATTTTGTAAAACCAATATATTTATCTAAATTAATTTCTTTC
>NCDW01000106.1 GCA_002280395.1 Flavobacteriales bacterium 32-35-8 | reverse complement strand
CTTTATGTCATCAATTTTACTACAAAAATGTTCAATCAAATCACAAATTAAAGGGTCGTCGTCAACAATTAGGCATTTCATAACTCATCCAATAAATTACATATTTCGTCAAGCAATATAAACAATTCATAGAAAAAATGAACATTATAATAAAATAAAGCTTACTATTGAATTTTTAAAATACCAACTAAATGAAAACTAAAAATACCTTACTTATTATTGTAGTCTCTCTCTTTTTTGGATTGACAAATTGTAAAAACTCTTCAAAAGAATCTTTATCTCTTGTAGAAAATCAAAAACAGATTGAGGGCGAGCCATTGGGCGTAGATAATGTGGCCTATCAATGGGCTTATATGGTTATTGAAGGGACCGCTAATGATACTGAAAAATTTAAACCAAGGCCTACCGTTTCATCTCGGTTTTTAGGGTTGATATTTACTTCTGTTTTTGATGCTTGGACACGATATGATGATAAAGCAACTCCACTCTACATTAAAGATATTGAACGCCGACCAGAAAATGAAAGAACATTAAAGAACAAAGAAATTGCTGTGAGTTATGCCGCTTATAGAACTTTAATGAAATATTACTATTCAGATAGTTTAATGTTTACCAATAAAATGAAGGAGTTGGGTTTAGACCCCAATAATACATCATTAGATCCAAGTACTCCTGAAGGGATTGGCAATCTAGCTGCCAAAACGGTAATTGAGGCAAGAATCCACGATGGTTCTAATCAAATAGGAGATATTGAAGGGTCTAATGGCCAACCTTATTCTGATTATACTGGTTATAAACCTGTAAATGATGCTGATAACAATGTTGATATTGATAGATGGCAACCAAAATATTTTTCTGATGGTAATGGAGGGACGTTTGCGCCAGGGTGCTTAACGCCTTTCTGGCCAAATGTGAAACCACTTTTATTGGAAAGTGGCGATCAATTTCGTCCAGGTCCACCACCATTAGTGGGTTCAGAACAAATGGCTATCGAAATTAAAGAAGTGGCCGAATGGCAATCTAAATTAACGCCTGAAAACAAAGCCTTGGTAGAATTTATGAGAGATGGGCCAAAGTCGGTTCAGCAAGCTGGGCATTGGCTTAAATTTGCACAAGACGTTTCAAGAAGGGATAATCATTCTCTAGATGAAGATGTTAAAATGTACTTTCTAGTAGAATCTGTAGCAATGGATGGTTTTATAGCGTGTTGGGATGCTAAAATGACTTATGATTCCGCAAGACCATATGCTTTGATGCACCATTATTATAAAGATCAAGAAATCACAGGATGGGGAGGTCCTGATAAAGGCATGGTGACGATGAAAGGTCAAGACTGGCGTCCTTATTCTCCCGATGTGTTTTTATGTCCGCCATTTCCAAGTTATGTGTCTGGACATAGTACTATCAGTGGTGGTTGTGCCGAAGCTTTAAAACTTTTTAAAGGCGACGATACATTTGGTGTTGAAGTAGAACTAATCCCAGGTGCCTTAACAGAACCAAATAATTTAGGACAGGCTGTTACCCTTAAATTCCCAACATTTACTCAAACTGCAGAAATGGCCGGTATATCACGAGTTATGGGAGGTTACCATATCCAAGCAGATAATATTGAAGGTTTGGAACTTGGAAGAAAAGTAGCTCGTTATAATTATAAAAAATATCTTGAATTAATAGGGGAAGAAGATAAGAATGTCGCTCAATTAAACCCCTCAAAATAATTAATGAAAACTCTAGTATATTATAGCTTAGTTTGGTAATAGGTTGGTTATCTATTGGTTAGTTTTAAAAATCAAATGGTTGCCAGACTAAGCTTTATTAATATTATACTTTATTCAGAACTATTTATTCATTTCTCTTTAAACTAAATTTTACATCTATAAGGAATGGGAACCACCTTGTGTTTTCTATTCCATAGATAGTTATGCTAACTAAATACACACTTTTTTAAATTATGACAAAATTGAACAACTTAAGACAAATATTTACAATTGGCATTCTTTTAATGATTCTAAGTGCTTATAAACTCAGTGCGCAAGGCTGCGTTGCCATTCGTGGATTCTCATCTAGCAATAGCCTTATGGGCGAAGGAGGGGTTCTGGTTAAAGGAGATTTCGCCGTTGGAACTAATTTTAGATACTTTCAATCCTTTAGGCATTTTAGAGGCCGACACGAAGAAAAAAATCGAGTTGCCGATGGTACAGAGGTTATAAATGATTCTTACTTTGTGGATATTAGTTTCAATTATGCGCTTACAGATAGATTGTACGCTACGGTATTGCTCCCTTTTGCATCCCATGTTAGGTCGTCTATGTATGAACATGGCGGAAATCCACCAAATGGTTTAGGAGAAAGGCATATTACGCGTTCAAGTGGATTATCGGATATGCGATTAGGGGTTGGTTATTGGCTAATTAAAGACAATCTGAAGCCTTATAATTTTGCTGTTGGTGCTGGGATTAAATTGCCTACAGGAGATTATAGTTATATGGATACATTTTATAACCAAGGTCCTAATAGAGACCAAGATAGAGTGAGTGTAGTAGATCAATCCATTCAATTAGGTGATGGTGGTGTTGGATTTAATCTTGATTTTCAAGGCTATTATATGCTATCACACAGTTTTACCCTTACAACATCTCTCTTCTATTTATTTAATCCAGAAGTGACAAATGGTGTATTAACTAGAGGGAGTACTACTAACGAGTTTTCCGTACCCGATCAATTTGCAGCACAATTGGGGGCTTTATATTCTCCAAATATTAAAGGTGTTAATTTTTACTTAGGAGGTAGAATTGAAGGTGTTCCTTCATCAGATTTAATAGGAAGTAGCGCTGGTTACAGAAGGCCTGGTTATGCCATATCCGTTGACCCCGGAATTAACTATAATACCGAAAATTTATCATTAAGCCTAAATGTTCCTATAGCTGTAGAGCGTAATAGAACACAAAGCTATTCTGATAAGCAACGTACTGCTGAAACAGGTGTTTTTACACAGGGAGATGCCGCTTTTGCTGATTACCTTATCAACTTTAATTTGACATATAGATTTAAAAATAATAAAAATAGGGGTGTAGATTTTAATGCTATTAATTAAACTACATGTAAAAAGCATCGATGATATAAAAATCGGTGCTTTTTTTTATCCTAGACTTTAGAGGTTAATGATTGGATAAATACGTATCCAAAACCTAAGAATAGCATCAGGTGAAATGGGAACAATCCAAAATCGCCTCCTTGATTACCTACAATAAAGGCACTATACATACCAAAGGCAAAATATAGCATTAATAAACCTTCAAAAATAAC
Organism: Flavobacteriales bacterium 32-35-8; assembly: GCA_002280395.1. Classification (GTDB taxonomy): domain Bacteria; phylum Bacteroidota; class Bacteroidia; order Flavobacteriales; family Flavobacteriaceae; genus Confluentibacter. The sequence goes on along the minus strand of NCDW01000106.1, from coordinate 4,272 downwards.
GTGAAGTGATACTGTTTTTTTAATGTATTTATTATTTTTCCAACTGTCTTTAATGGAGCTGATATTAAATTTAGGAGTACGCACAAATTCACTCTTTTTACCAAAATGACCTTCTAAAACAGCTATGGAATTATGAAGGGAAAACCCCATGGCAATGGTAAAAAACACAAAGAACATGCCTATGTAGCTAATGAAATTTTTTATGCCTGCGCCATGTATTCTTTTGTACATAATCCAATAGCATATAAAAAATATCACTGTACTTAAAACAAAAAAGCTCATAACATAAAAATAAGGTTTTAAATGAGCATATTGATTTTTAATATAAAGCATAGGAATGCTTAATATGGCAACCGTAAGAATATTTAAAAACATGGTGCTATTTAACAAATGTAAAACACCATGTAATTTTGTTTTTGGTGAAATATTTTTGCTTCTCAAAACACGGCCAAGCATTTTTTTGAAATTTTCAGCACCTCCTTTATTCCATCGAAATTGTTGAGATCTTGCAGCGCTAATAACTACTGGTAATTCAGCAGGCGTTTCAACATCTTCCAAGTATTTAAATTTCCAATTTTTTAATTGTGCTCTATAGCTTAAATCTAAGTCTTCAGTGAGTGTATCGCCTTCCCAATTTCCGGCATCGATGATGCAAGTTTTTCTCCAAACACCAGCAGTTCCATTAAAATTTATGAAATGTCCTTTGCTATTTCGGCCAACTTGTTCTAAAGTGAAATGAGCATCTAAAGCAAATGCCTGTATTTTAGTAAGTATGGAATAGTCTCTGTTGATATGTGACCAACGTGTTTGAACAACGCCTATGCTTTTGTCCTTAAAATAGGGAATAGTACGTTTTAACCAGTTTTCTTGAGGAAGAAAGTCGGCATCAAAAATGGCAATAAACTCACCTTTGGCAATTTTAAGTCCTTCTTTTAGGGCTCCAGCTTTAAAACCACTTCTGTCGGTTCTGGTAATATGTTTTATGTCTAAACCGGTTGCGCTTAAACTTTCAACGTGTTTCCGAGTTGTTTCTACAGTTTCGTCGGTTGAATCATCTAATACTTGAATCTCTAATTTATCGTGGGGATAATCAATTTTAGCAATGTTATCCAATAATCGTTCCATAACATACATTTCATTATAAACAGGAAGTTGTATGGTTATGAATGGGATTTCATCTGGATTTGAAAAATCAAAAGACTCACAATCAGCCTTCTTTCTTTTTGATCTTAAGTAGTTCAATAATAAATTTAATTGCGCTACCGCATACATGAAAATAAGCAAAAGCGATATGGTGTAAACAACAATAATTATGGTTTCGACAATCATTATTTAAAACTGTATTTAAAAATCCAACTTAGTATTTTTATGCCTGCAAATATACTACCTTTTATGGTTCCTGAAACTTTTGACATACCAATTCTACGTCTATATTTTATAGGAACTTCTGTATAACTCAATTTTTGTTTCAAGACTTTTAACTGCATCTCTACAGTCCATCCATATGTTTTGTCTTGCATATTAAGCCCCAGTAAAGCATCATATTTGATAGCTCTGAAGGGACCAAGATCTGTGAATTTGGACCCAAACATATATTTCATTAAAAACGTTGCCAACCAATTTCCGAAAATTTGTTGAGGTTCCATAGAGCCTTGTTCTCTTAATTCCTTAACTCTAGCGCCTGTAACAAAATCTATGTTATTGTTTAAAATAGGGTCTATAATTTTGGTTAATTCTTCGGGATAATCACTGTAATCACCATCAAGAAACACAACAATATCGGGTTTTTCTTGTTGATTTGCAAGATAATCCATACCTTTTAAACAAGCATATCCATAGCCTTTTCTGCTTTCGGTTAAAACTATGGCACCTGCTTTTTTTGCATTAGTTTCAGTATCATCAATCGAGTTATTATTTACAACAATAATATCTTTAACTACAGAAGGAATGTCTTTAATAACGTTTGTTATGGAACCTGCCTCGTTATGAGCTGGAATGATGACTGCTATTTTGGCCATGTATAGGTTGTTTTTATAATTACTTTCTGTACAGAAAATAATTATTAACCAAGTCTATGTAGCTTTGTTTAGCCTCATCTTCACTAATGTCTTTCGCCTGAAATAGCGCATTAATTTTAAACGCATTTATAATAGGCTTTTTGCTTTTTGGCTGGCTAAAATTATTAGTTGCTTTTTTATAATAAGCATAAAGTTTAAGCAGGGTATCTGCAGGGAATGGCTCAGTATGCGCATTTACCCTTTCTACAGCTTCTTTAAATAATATATCTAAATCTTTATTACTCATAATTCAGCAATAATACTTTCGCCCCCGCGAACTTTTTGATTTAATGTCACTTTTATGTTCGTATCTATTGGTAAAAACAAATCAACTCTTGATCCAAATTTAATAAATCCTGAATCCGAACCTTGTATTACCACATCATCTATTTTGCAATAGTTCACTATACGTTTGGCAAGTGCTCCTGCTATCTGCCTGTATAATATTTTACCATAGGTATTGTTTTCAACAACAACCGTGGTGCGTTCATTTTCTTCACTGGCTTTAGGGTGCCAAGCTACTAGATATTTTCCGGGGTGATATTTGCTAAATATAACCTTGCCACTTATGGGATGTCTAGTAACATGTACATTTATGGGCGACATAAATACACTAACTTGTAAGCGTTTATCTTTAAAAAATTCATTTTCAAATACTTCTTCAATAACTACTACTTTCCCATCTACGGGAGAAACCACTTGGTTATCATTTAAAGACGTATGCCGTTTTGGGTTTCTAAAGAATTGGAGAATTAGTACCAAAAAACCTATTAAAACAATCGTCAGGGTAGTTTGCAGCCAATGGATTGTGATTAATTTATCTATGAGTAAAATTGATATAATAACAAAAGCGAAAGTCGCTAATATAATTTTATATCCTTCTTTATGAAACATACAGTAAAATTCTTAAAAATAAATATATAATTGGTGCGGCAAAAATAATGCTATCTAAACGGTCAAGCAATCCGCCATGTCCAGGCATGATAGCACCACTATCTTTAACATTTGCCTGTCGTTTAAATTTAGATTCTATTAAATCTCCCAAGGTTCCAAAAACACTAATAATGATACTTAAAACAAGCCAACTTGTAAAGCTTAAAGTTTGTGTAAAGGTAGCAATAAAATAACTTGCAATGCATGAAAAAAATAAACCCCCTAAAAATCCTTCGACTGTTTTTTTTGGCGAGATTTTTTCAAAAAGCTTTTGCTTTCCAAATTTCTTTCCAATTATAAAAGCAAAAGTATCGTTGGTCCAAACTAAAACAAACGTGCCCAGTAATATATAGGGATTATATTCTTTGTGGAAATGTGCTATCAAAATTAAAAAAACAAAAGCACTGGATATATAGAAGGTGGTTAAAATAAATCGTTTGGAGCTGAAAAGCGGAATGGTTTTTTCTGAAAATAAATCTTTTATTAAAAACAGATTTACAAAAATGCTTAAAACCATTAAAATTTGGGTAGATTCATCTAATCCTCTAGAATTTGAAGCCAATTGCCAATAACCAAAAATAGCGTAAAGAACTATAAAAATAATATAAGGAACACGACTTTTAAGTTGAATAAGCTTATTGAACTCAACCATACATATCAAGCCAAAAATGAATAGTACAATAATTAATGCAATTTGAAACTTAAAGGATATCAATAGGAGCAAAATGTAAAGCAAACCAGAAAAGGAACGTACTATTATTTCTTTCATTTAGAGATTATGTTTGCTTTATTATAGGTCTTCTAAAAGCAGTAAATATAAGTTTTTAGAACTACTACCATAGCTTAAAAAATCTTTCTCATCTATACTGGATTTGAAATGCTTTATGGTTGTTATATTGGTTGGGATACGTTGTTTGTTTTTAGATTTTATACCTCTTAAGCCTTCGCCAATGTTGTCGGTAATTTGGCTTGTTGTAGCAAACACAATGAAATTTACAGGAAGTTCAGGAAGTTTTTTTTCAAATATTTGATTGGAACTAATTAACAGGGAGCCATCGTTTGCAATTAAATTTTCGCAAGTTGTTAGGAAAATGAATGCCTCGCTTAGGGAGTCTGTATATTCTAAATTAGCCTCTTTGAATTTGTCTTTTAAATTTTTATCAAGAACAAGTACTTTTTTTTCTTCCCACTTATTTTCTTCAATAATATTATATAAGTTTTCAAAAACTTCATCTAAAGTGTCACAATACAAAAACTTACCACCATTTGCTTTGAAGTTTAT
>NCDW01000105.1 GCA_002280395.1 Flavobacteriales bacterium 32-35-8 | reverse complement strand
CACAAACGTCAAAGTAATTTACCCGCATTCTTCTTGTTAGAAACCACAAAAGATTCTTCTCAACTACCCGACGAGAACCAACTGGGACTTTTTTAAAAATGGACAAAAAAGAACAGGCAGAAAAAAGCCTGTTCTTTACAACCAAACTACTTACTAACTAAATAATCAACTGAATTTTTATAAATTTTTTGAACATTACTTAAATAGGGATTATTACGGTCATCATTCATACTCCATTCCATACCGCCAATACCAATGGTGATCATGTATCCCTTAAATCTATCCCAAGGATTCCATACAATGATTCCAGCTGCACCTTCTGCAGTTATTGTGTGGTCCCATATTGCAATGGGTTCTGCATTATACACTGAATTAAAATTGGCATATTTTGGTGTTGTAATTGAAGCTAAATCCCATAATGCATTGTGATCTTCTTTATAACCAGAATTGATCACATCAACATAATTGTTTGCATTTCTAGGAACACCATTGGAAATAATATTTGCAACTGTAGAATTTGTAAAACCAATTCCCCATGTATCAGGGTTATTGCCTCCAAGTCCTGTACCAATTATAGTTCTTAAACCAGAAGTGTCTCTTCCTAATTCCTCAACCAAACCCGTACCAAGCAGGCCTGCTACAATTTTACCACCCTGTACAAAAAATTTCGAAATCACGTTTAGGTTAGCTAACAATGCTGCTGGTTGTTCTGACGAACCCACATTATCATATACATAAACAATAACATTTACGCCTTCTAAAGCTTCATCCGTTAGTCCATCATAAGAAACATAAACAAAATCACTTCCATAAGTGGCTTGCGTCCATTCCGCCGCTGCTTTCACATCATCATCAGCAATATCGTCAATGGTATCCCCATCTCCTAAAAACGCTATTTTTGATGGCAAAAGTGTCGCTTTAACCGTATAAATACGTTCACTAACCCCATTACTGACAGATACATTTACAGGATTTGTTAAGTCTAAAGATGAACCACTTTCAGGAGTTATACTAACACCTTCAGGGGCGACTGCTTCAAACAGAACAGAAGATAAGTTTGTACTTCCTACTAAACTTACATTTATAGTTCCTGCTAAATGGTTTATTTCTGCGTTTTTACCATTTATGGTTATTTGTTCAACTATATTAAGGAGAGCCGGTCCATCCATATAGTTTTCTCTATCATCGCATGAATGTAGCCCTATAAAAAGGACTACAATTGCGATTATTTTTTTTATGATTACTTTTTTCATAATTATATAATTTTTAATTATTTAGATAATCAATAATGTTTGAGGTAAGTAATTCTATATTACCTTGATAATCATTTACTCTTCCATCATTGGAATTAAATTCATATCCAATAATAGTATTCTCAAGCGAAATTATTCGTCCAGCGAAACTTGTTCCAATATTTGAATCGAAGTTTGCTTCAACGGCACCATTTGTTGGTAAGAATTCTATAGCTCCATATCCAAATCCATCAGCTATCCAGCGTAAAGTTCCTAATTTCACAGCGTTTACCGTTTGTTCGAATAATAAAACAGCATCTTGTCCACAGCATCCTGGAGACACAATACCATCCATTTGTTGATGCCAAATTAATCTTGCTTCGCGAGTACCAGCATTGTATAAAGGAAGTTCCCCGTCTCCATTAAATGTTAAGCCATTAAAAACTGGATGGGTTCTACGATTTCCTGAGTTATTAGTATCTCTAACACCTAATCCCCAAATATCATCAGCTGGTCTATTACTATCTATACAACCTCCTTCACCAGAACAACCAAATTCTGTATAACGATAATTACCTAAACCTCGAGGCTGAGAATAATCAGCTGGCATACGTCCTAATACATGAATAAAAGATGTAGGATCACCTGCTAAGAAAAAGTTCCCTCCGTTTTTATACCAATTAGTTAAAGCTGTTGCTTGAGGTTCTCCTGATTGTAATTCTGCTGGTAACAAAGTCATTACATTAGTATCTGTTGCGAAATATTGGGTACCATCTGTAAGTGGGGTTAAATAATACAACATCACAACATTCGTATTAGCCAAAGCAGCTTCAGTAATATTTGCAATTTTAATATATGCAAAATCATCTGGATATTGTGCTCTTAAATATTCAGCGGCAGATTTAGCGTCATCATCAGCTAAAGTATTAATACAATCAGCTTCTCCTATAAACACTACCTTTTGAGTTGAGTTTGCAGCAGTTGCCGTTACTTCATATTCTTTTGTTAAACCTTCTTCATTAGTTACGGTATATTTAATCGATCCATTACTGAAATCTTGAGCGACTCCAGAAGCTGGTGAAACTGTCAATTCATCATTAATTGAAATTACTGGCGCAATAGACGTTAAGTCTGAACCAGCAGGAAGTATTAAGGATATCGTGGAAGCCTCATTATTTATAATTCCTGTAACAGCACAAACATCTTCAGAAGTTGCAAATGAATCTATTATGGGAGCAGCCAACTGTGTGACAGACACAAAATAAGATTTCCCTGTAAAGCCATCATTAGATGTAATGGTATATTTAACGGGAGAGGTAAAATCCTGAGCAACACCGGATGCTGGATTTGAAGTTGTTCCCCCTGGAATAGTATACTGTGGGGTCAATGCTTTTATGTTTTCTTGGCTACCAACCGTTACTTCTATAGTACCATTTTCTTGATCGATAACTCCTATATTTTCACCAATCGAAAAGGTCATAATCATAGGGTCTCCAAAGGCAGCAATTGTTGCAGTATATTCTCTCGAAACACCATTATTACTTACCGTAAAGATTACTGGTCCTCCGGAGAAATCAACCGTACTACCAGAGACTGGGTCAATAGTAGCTCCATCAGGTAATGTTGTATTTACTGTGACGCTGCCTGTATCGGTACCTGCTGGCAAGGTAAGTGTAATAGTTCCAGTTGTATGATTTATGGCTGCAGTTTGCCCATTTACTTCAAAAGATCTAATAATTGAGTATGTATAGTCTGGAACTAAATCCTGAAATTTAATATCGTCATCACAACCCACAGTAAATATTGCCATTATTCCTAAAAACAGGAAAGGAATTAGCTTAATAATTTTAGATATATTTTTCATCTTTATAATTTTAGATTTATTTTTAATTTTAATTATTTTTAATTTTAATACCCAGAACGTTGTTTGTAAACACCTCCTGTGGCATCAATTTCTATTTGTGGTATTGGAAGATATTCGTCCCGACCAGCAGTGAAGGACGCACCACTATAATAGCTCCTTTTTCCGCTTTCTGTCAACATATAATCATTGATCCAGTTTGCAGCAATCCCCCATCTGACTAAGTCATAAAAATGATGGCCTTCGTTATTAAGTTCCAAACGTCTTTCCATTCTTAAAGCTTTTATTGCATAAGGTTTAGTAACACCAGTTGTTGGATACAACTCTATTGAATAATTTGCAGCATCTATTGATGGGTTATTAAAGTCGTAAACATAAGGTGAGTTTTTGGCTCTAGTACGAATTTGGTTTATAATGGTCATTCCTGTTTCTATATTATTTAATTCTATAGAGGCTTCTGCTTTCCATAAGAGCACATCGCTAATTTTTATAATAGGCCAATCCAATGCTCCTTTAGCCCAAGGAAATCCTCCAGATGCCCTTAAATCAGAATTAGGGTCAATTTGATTTTTCTTCCTAACATATACCCCATAAGTCGCAATGTCTCTATTCCAATTATTTTGCATAGGCATACCTACCCATTGTTTCCATGTTATTCCTGGACGACCAATGGCATGATCCAATCTGGGATCTACAGGTATTGTTATATCTGTTGGACTTAAATCAGCAGCATTATAAGTGTCTAGTAGTGGCAAGCCATTTCCATCAACTTTAAAGGCATTAACAATATTTTGACTTGGCTTACCAAAATCATCACCATTTAAATATGGGTGGTTTGTATCATCAGAAGGTGAATCTGGAGAATTTAAAAGATTTCCAAAATCAAGATTTCCAAATTCTGAACCATCATTAATGGAATACTGGATAGCAAACACGTTTTCAGCATTTCCGTATCCGGGCGTTGAATACAATTTTTCCAAATCGTCAACTAATTGGTAGGGCCCGGCAATGACTTTATCAGCATTGGTTATCACATCCGCCCATTGCCCCTGAAATAATTTAGCCTTCGCTAGGAATGCATAAGCAACCAATTTATTAACCCTTCCCAATTCAGGCTGGGTCTCTGGTAAAACGGCTATTGCAGCATTTAAATCCCCTTCAATTTTACCCCATAAAAAGTCAGTATCAAATGAATTTTCAATTTTAGGGACATCAGATATGGGTGTATTTTCATCTATATAAACAAATGATCCAAAATTTTTCATTAATTCAAAATAAAAATGAGCCCGAAGAACTTTTAATTCTCCTATCCTAACATCCTTATTAGCAAAGTCTGGGTTATTATTTAAAGCAGTTATAGCACTATTTATACGTGCAATGCCAAAGTATCCTGCTCTCCATAAATTATATACGTTTTCCGAAGACGCAAACACTTGGTGTATTTCCAAGCCATGCATGCTTCCACCAGGATTATCTCCGACCCCACCGCCACCTTTATAGGCGTCTCCACTTCTAATATCGGAAAAACACCAGTTTGATGGCGCATGGTCAAACGGCCAATTATCCCGGGTTTGACCAGTGTTGAATCTATAGTCTAAAGAGCTATAGGCACTTACTACTAATTGCTCTAAGTCTAAATTATCTTCAGAGATTACATTTTCCGGACTAACATCTAAATAGTCCTCTGAACACGATGCAACGCCGAACATTACAATCGCTGCTATTACTATTAACTTAAATTTTCCCATATCTTTAAAATTGTAAATTAAACCCTAAACTAAATGTTTTTGTATGTGGATATACTGCCATTCCAGCAATTCCGATACCCGTTCTACTCAAACCAGGTACTTCGTAATCAAAACCTGTAAATGAAGTAACGTTTATTAAGTTCTCTGCTTGTAGGTATATCTTGGCTCCTGCTAAACCTATTTTATTAATCTTTTCGGTATCAAAATTGTATGAAACACTTACATTTTTCAGCCTGAAAAACGAACCATCCTCTACAAAATAAGTTGATGGTCTTCTTTGATCATTTGTATCGGCCGTACTTAACGCAGGAATGGTTGAATTGGCATTGCTTGGTGACCATGCATCTAAGGTATTTAACCCATGATTAAACCCGAAGTATGGGAAGTCCAAAAGTTCCCTTTGTGAATTATACATATCGTTGCCTTGACGACCGTCAAAGAACAATCCAAAGTCCCAATTTTTATAAGAAGCGGTTAAGTTTATACCATAAATGAAATCAGGATGTGGATTTCCAATAATGGTTCTATCTTCTTGATTGATAGTTCCATCCCCATTCAAATCCCTATATCTAAGGTTCCCAAGAGCTTTACCTGTTTGTTCCGCATGAACAGCCACTTCTTCAGGAGTTCTAAAAATTCCATCAGCAATAAACCCGAAATAAGATCCAATTGGATTCCCTACACCTGTATAAGAAACACCTTGAAGTATAAAATTATCTGAGTTGTTTAATGCTGTAACCTCATTCTTATAAGCTGAATATGTCAAATCTATTCCAAATTTAAAATCATTTTTCAGTTTAGATCCATACCCTAAAACAATATCAATGCCTCTATTTACCATATCTCCAGCGTTAAAAAATAATGTGCCTCCGGCTTCTCCCAAAACAGCCGGCTGAACTGTTTGAAGTAATAAATCTGAAGTTGTTTTTTCATAAACATCTACCACCAAATTGATACGGCTATCAAGCAAAGAGACATCCAGACCTATATTCGTTTGATAAGATTGCTCCCATTTTAAATCTGGGTTTCCTACCTGGTTTGGTGAAACCCCTAAATCTATTGGTCCTGTGCCATCTCCTGACAAGTCGTAATTGCTATTTTCCAAAGCAATGTTATAAATCGAGTATTGTGCATATTCCAGAATATCAGCATTTCCATTTCCACCCCAAGAAGCCCTCAATTTTAAATTGTTAATGGATGTCGACTCTTTCAAGAAGTTTTCATTACTCAGTGTCCATCCTACCGAGGCTGTTGGAAATATACCATATCTGTTATTTCTACCAAAACGTGAGCTACCATCCCTACGTACACTAGCGGAAACATAATACTTATCGGCATAATCATATGACAATTTACCAAACATGGATTCTCTTTTACTATCGGCGCCAATTCCATAAGCATCCAAAATAGATTCGTCCGCTATGATATCATATTGAGCAATATTTTCAAAATCAACCTTGGTTCCCTGAAGAACCTGTATTCTTGAAAATTCATTATTTTGGTCTTTTCTAAATGTTTCGTGACCAACAAAAGCACTTAATGAATGGTCACCAAACTCTTTATTATAGGAAAGGAGATTAGTAAAAATGTAAGTATCAGAAACGTTTCTGTTTCGAGCAAATCTTTCGTAATTCTGACCATCTTGGATAAATATATTTCCTAGGATACTACCATTTTGGTTGAACGATGCTGTATGTTCATCGTACTTATAACTATTATGGTCAAAATTAAATTTTGTGCTAAATTTTAAGCCATCAATAATTTCATAATCCAGAAATACATTACCGAATGTTCTCCATGTTTTTTGAACGTTATTTTTATTGATTTCTAAAATAGCCAACGGATTCCATTTATCCTGTAACCCTGCGCCTGTAGGTCCGCCCCAAGTACCATCCTCTGCATAAACAGGGATTAATGGGTTTTGTAACAGGGCATCTTCCATTGAATTTGCCCTAACCTCTCCAAAATGGGCTACGGTTAAATTTTCGCCAATAGTTAACTTCTCATTAAAGAAATTTATGCTCGAATTTAATCTAAATGTACCGCGTTCGTAGTATGTGTTTCTTATTATACCATCATCTTTTGCATGTCCTAAACCTGTGAATAATTTCCAATTATTTTTTGCAATTGAATACCCAAAGTCTGTAGTAGTGGAAATTGAATTCCTTGTAATGACATCCACCCAATTGGTATTTGACAATCTTAAATTATTATTGGCATCCAAAAATTCAGGTAATGGCGTTCCCGGTGTATAAACAAAACTTCCTGCAACTACTGGAACACCTCCATTTGCACGGTATCTTACATCCAACCAATCTTGGGAGCCTAATACACTAAAATCCTCCCGTATGGTATTTAAAGTTACTCTAGAATCCAATGTGATTTTAGCACTTCCTTTTTTGGCTTGTTTCGTAGTAACAATAATAACACCTCTTGCAGCTTCGGTACCATAAATACCAGCAGAGGCAGCATCTTTCAATACTTGAATACTTTCAATCTCGTTAGGGTTTAAGCCGGCAGGATTGCTGGTTTGAACTCCATCAATCACCCATAAAGGTCCAGTTCCACCAAATACGGAAGTTAAACCACGGATGGAAATTTGTGTATCATTACCCCCGGGGACCCCAGATGATGTTAAACTTAATCCTGGTACCTTTGATTGAAGTTTAGAAATAACGTTTGGTGTTGCAACCGATTGAAGTTTAGAAATAACGTTTGGTGTTGCAACCGTATTAAGTTCATCTACTGAAACGATCGTTATGGCTCCTGTAATATCCTTCTTTCTTTCGGTAGAATAACCTACAACAACAACAGCATCCAATTGAGCAATGTCTTCCTGAAGTTTAATATTATAGTTTGCATTATTAGATATAGGTACTTTAACCTCCTTATACCCCACATAGGAGATAACCAATATATCCCCTTGGCTTACCTCCAATTGAAATTGTCCATCAAAATCGGTAGCAGTACCTCTATTAGTTCCCTGGATAATTACAGATACCCCGGGTAAAGCCATGCCATCAACATCTGAGGTTATAGTTCCTTTTACCTTTATATTTTGAGCAAATGTAATTGCAGAAAATAAGAACAAACAAATGATAGTTAATTGTTTCATAATAATTAAAAATTTATTCTTCATTTAGTTAATTTGTTGAATTATTGTTTTATTCATTTTATTCTGAATTTGCTTCATCATAAATAACTGTTTTAACGCTAAAAATAAATTTAGGAAAGGTTACAGATAACTTCTTTTTGAGTTGGTTTTGATTCATAAGTTTTTTTGTTTAATTAATAATATTATATATAGTAACATCTGCTGTGGCGGTGCCTCCAGTAGCGAATAAATCAACTCCTGTGGCGTTAGCAAACGTTGGAAAAAAACGGCCTGTAAAATGGGCTCTATCATCAATAAAAACTTCCAGAACAGAGCCGTCAATAAATATCCGTACATTTATTGTTGTCCCAGGTGTTATGGTGTAACCCCCTTTTCTGATATCACGTCGTACCCTCGTGTCCAAGGAAGATTTTGAGGAATCCAATACCCATTCCTGATTGGCCATATCGTAGTATACTTTATAGAACTCCTCGCTGTTGGGTGTTTTACCAAAAACGAAACCTATTTGATCGGCACTTCCCGTATTGATAGTAGCCTCCATTTCAAAATGACGGCCGTTGTAATTATTCAAATAATTAGAGCCCCCATTTTGCAGGGACAATGCATTAAATTGGGTGGCATCACCACGTAGATTACTTAAATTAGGATGCGGGCTTATCAGTATATTATTGTTGGCATCTAAGTTCCAAACTTGTGGTACACTAAATAAATTAGCCCATCCTTGTTCCATTTGAAATTGGGCATTAACTTCATCAGGAATTATGCCTATTGCCGTAATATTTCCATTTACATCCGTAGTTACTGTTGGCGATAAAAATCCATTAACAACTTCCAATTTTTTAGCTTGCTCAAAATCTGGCGTAAACACACCATTGTTAAACTGGCCAATCCAATAAGTTGTAATTGCAGGGGTTGCATCTGGAGTTTTTTGTACCAATAGCATCTCCTTTCCATTTGAAAACTCATAAACAACTGGCATTTCCCAAAACTGTCCTTCACCATCATTCTTTTGGCCTTGGTATGCTATACCTCCATAAGTCCAGTTATTAAAATCGGTACTACTATAATAAACAACATTACCCCCAATAGACGAAATACCACTACCAATTACCATATGATATTTCCCATCTTTCTTCCAAACATATGGATCACGAAAATCCATATTAACAGCATTTGGCGCTTTCGCTATAACGGGATTACTAGTGTTTTTGATTAAAGTTTGAAAATTATCAGTAGATGTTGCAATTCCCATACCTGCCTTTACACCATCAACTCCAGTGTAAACAACGGCTGGTGTCCCATCATTAAGGGTTAAAGAACAACCAGACCAAATGCCAAAATTATCCCATCCTTCCGTAGGCCATAAAACGGCGTTTTGTTCATCCCAATTTACCAAATCCGTACTTGTGAAATGTCCCCAATTTTGTTGGGCTATCCCTAAAAACACATCATTTTTCTGATAAAACATGTGATATTTATTTCCTTGGTATATTAAACCGTATGATTCATTTGCCCATCCGTAATCTGGTATAGGATGAAAAGTTGGCCTATTTGTATCCGTAGAATAATCAATATCAAACGTATAACTTACATTACTTGGGGCATTATAACTGCTTTTTATGTTGCTTACATTCTCTTGGGTTGCTTCACCAGCGTAAATTTTAATCTCATCTATGCCACCAGAAAAATAATCTACATCAAAAATCCCTAATTTTTCTCCCATGGTATTTTTACCAATACTTACGGGGATATTGCTTATTGGCCATGTGATACTTCCAGATGCAATTACAACTGTTTTGAGAGGAACATTGTTTAAATAAATAATTACATACCTTTTTTCAGGACACAATCCTACAACTATATGATTCCATTTGTTTCTCTCTAGGGTTTCAGAAGTAACCTGTTCCGAAACTGTACCATTGACATTATATTTAACCACAATTTGTCCAAACTTGTTTATACCTATCATAACACCATTGAGAGCTCCTTGGGATGTTAATGCCAACATCGCAGCTGTTCCAATAGGGAATGATTTTGGTGAAGCCCAAATAGAAACAGTTAAATTCCTATTAGGCATCAAGTTGTTTGGCAGGAATCCTTCTACTTCATTGGAAAGTCCATCAAAAAGTAAACAGCTACCTTGGACACCAGTCATTCTATTTACTGCTGATCCTTTAATTTCAAAAGCATTACTTGTTTTGGTTTCTGCTGTGACATCTCCAGAGGTTTCATTAAATTTAAACTCGAAAACCTCTCTTAATTCATTGATAGGTGTTGGATCTGGATCAGAGCCTGTATCACCATCATCTTTACTACAAGAAGCATAGCTTAATGATAAGAATGTCAATACATAAATAATTATATATGATATCTTCGATTTCATAATTAGTTTTAGTTAAAATTTAGTTGATTAACTTCAATACTGTCTAGAAAAAATTCTTGGTCTTTAGGTTCAATACTTAGCTTATCGAATGGTGAGTTCGGGAAAAATATTTCTGTCATGACGGTTTCGCCATTATCAAAAAATAGCTCGATGGATGTTTTATCGAGAATAATGGCACCTGTTAAATCTGAATTTAACGAAGTTCTCTTAGCCTTGGAAATATGATTGGCAAATTTTTCCGAGAATGCTGTTTTACCAGATTTCCTTCTGTCTACAAAAAAGTTATTATCGCTGTTATTATATCCAAAGGCTAAAGTGTCGCCTTGTTTATTGGTAAGCTTGAATGTAAAACCACTATCTTTTAAATCTGAGATTTTAAAATTGATTTCCGTACTAGATAAATCAACAACTTTGGAATCGATAATTTTTGTGTTACCTTTTATCTCTATGGACTCTTTTTTATACTTAGTGCTTCTGTAATTAGTGAGTTCTTTCACAGGTTTAAATAACAACCTGTAACTAGCATCCATTTTTTGAAGCTCAACTTCTCTTGCAACCGTCATGGCGCTTCTCCATGTTTCCGTAGGAACTTCTTGCCCATAATGCCAATTAGACATCCATCCCATGAATAATTTTCTGCCATCGGTATCAGGTATATTTGCCCAAGTTACTCCCGCATAATTATCCCTTCCATAATCTATCCAAATAGATTTGTGTTCAGAACCATTTAAATCCTTTTCAAATGATGGATCAATATTGAATTGTTTCCCATTAAAATCGCCCACAAAATATTGAGTGGCACTACCGCCATTTGGTCCTCCCGGATTTATGCTAACCAACAATACCCATTTTATTTCATCTGTTCCTTGAACTACCATAGGGAAAAAATCGGGACATTCCCAAACACCTCCATGTGCTCCTACACCATCACCAAAATCGGATTCCAACTCCCAATCCTTTAAATTTGAAGAACTGTAGAACATAATTTTTTGTCCAGCAGCCAATACCATGAACCACTTTTCGTGTATGGAATCCCAAACAATTTTTGGATCCCTAAAATCTTTAATGTTTGGATTTTTAATGACAGGATTACCAGAATATTTAGTAAAAGTTTGACCTTCATCTAAGGAGTACGCTATGGCTTGCGATTGGTAATTTGTTTTACCTGCTTTTTCCCCATCCATGTCATGGTAAGTAAACATGGCTATTATAGGTTTTTTACCATCTTTAGCAAAACCAGAAGTATTGTTAACATCTACCACGGCACTTCCAGAAAAAATATAGCCTTTTTCATCTGGGAATATGGCTATGGGCATTTCTTTCCAAGTGACCATATCTGTGCTAACAGCATGTCCCCAATGCATGGGTCCCCATTTATTTCCTTCGGGATAATGTTGATAATACAAATGGTAATACCCGTTATAGTAAAACATACCATTTGGATCGTTCATCCATCCCTCTTTAGGAGTAAAATGAAGGTTCGGACGATATAGGTCTTCCTCCGTATAAGATATATTTACAGATTCATCAACATCTTGATTGTTTTGGACTTTATCCTTGCAACCAATCAGAAAGGATAAAACTATAAGCATTGAAACTAGACTCGTTTTTCTTAAGGTTTTCATTTTATTTATCTTATTTAATTAGTTTTTTACTTAATTCTTCTAAGGATATACCTTTAGTTTCTGGCATCATAAAAATTACAAAAAGTAATTGGAGTCCCATCATAATGGTAAAGAATAGAAAAACCATACCTGCACCTATTGTAGAAAATAAAACAGGGACTAAGGAAGGTACCACAGCGGCTAAAATCCAGTGAACCGAACTGCCAAATGATTGCCCAGAACCTCTTAAATGATTAGGAAATATTTCTGAAATAAACACCCAAATTACAGTACCCTGACCAATGGCGTGGGAGGCTATAAACATAAATAAAAATATGGGGACAAAATTCCCTTCCCAATGAAAGAAAAATGCCATAGAGACTAATGATAAAGATATAATGTAACCAATAGAACAGATAAACATTAATTGTTTTCTTCCTAACCTATCTATTAGAAAAACACCTAAAAGTGTGAAAATCAAATTAGTAACTCCTACACCTATACTACTTAAAAGTGCAGAACTTTCTTCAAGACCTGCTTCTGTTAAAATTCTGGGTGCATAATAAAGTAATGCATTGATTCCTGATAACTGATTAAAAAAAGCTATCAAAAATGCCAAAATTAGTGGGAATCTATATTTTTTAAGAAATATGTTTTCATTAGGTATTGTATTATCCATCTCATACTTTATCTCCAACATGAGTTTTTCTGGATCTTCATCTGGATTTATAATTTGAAGAACACTTATTGCTTCACTATTTCTAAATTTAGTAAGCAACCACCGTGGACTCTTAGGTATAGTTAACGCAAAAATGGTATAAATAGCTGCAGGAAAAGCTTCCACTCCCATCATCCAACGCCAAGCATTTTCTCCTATATTATTTAATAAGTAGTTAGATAGAAATGCAACAAGAATACCAAGTACAATGTTGAACTGGTATAGACCAACTAATTTACCTCGGTCTTTGGCAGGGGCAATTTCTGAAATATATGCAGGAGCTGCGATTGTTGATGCGCCTACACCAAGTCCTCCAATAAACCTAAAAAAAGCAAATGTTATGGGGTCATTGGCAAAAGCAGATCCTACTGCGGATATGGTGTATAAAACCCCTATCCATATTAAAGTATTTTTACGTCCAATCTTATTAGTAGGAATCCCACCAAAAATGGCCCCTACAACTGTGCCCCAAAGCGCCATACCTATTACAACTACGCCATGAAACATATCGGAAGAACCCCATAATAGTTGTAGTTTTTTTTCAGCGCCCGAGATCACTACGGTGTCAAATCCAAATAAGAAACCTGCAAGTGCTGCAGTAATAGACCAGATAAGTATCTTTCTGTTCATGGTGGTGTATTTAGTTTAGTGTTCACAAGGTACTTTTAAAGACTGATGTCCTATTTCAGATATGTATCAAAACATTCTGAAATTGTTAACGAATCGTTAAAATATATACAAACAACTAATTACCAGAACATTAAATAAAATATTTTTTATTTATAAACTTTTGATGTTTAATATTGTTACATCTCTCTTACAAAATTGTTACATGCCTATATTCAAAAAAATGTATCAATTTTAAAAAAACATCATTTCATAACAACATTAAACTGTTCTTTGGGCAGCAAACAAAAACACTGTATTATTAAATTAATAGAATTCGCAAAAAAGTAAAGCTTAAATTATTATTCCCTAAAAGCTTTTGGAGATTTGTTAAATTTATTTTTGAAGCTTGTAGAAAAATAATTTGGCGAGGAAAACCCTGTAGCATAAGCTATTTCAGATATTGTTAATGTTGTATCCTGTAGCATATTTTTTGCTTTTTCTAATCTTATGTTTTGAATATAATCACTAATGTTTACATCCATAATGGCCTTCATTTTTCTGTAAAGCTGAATTCTAGAAACATTTAGGTGACTTGATAAATTTTCAACAGAGAATTTGGTATTATCCATATTATCATTGATTATTTTATTCACCTTAGAAATAAATTCTTGCTCAATCGTACCAAAATTGCTACTTGCATCAATGTTATGTACATTGTTAACAAAATAATAGCGAAGTTTTTCTCTATTATAAATGAGTGTTTTTATAGATTGGGATAAAATGGCAAAACTGAATGGCTTGGTTAAATATAAATCGGCACCAGATTCTAGTCCTTTAATATACGATTCTTTATTATTTAATGCTGTTAGTATAATAGTAGGTATGTGAGATGTTCTTAAGTCTTTCTTTAAAATGTCACATATTTCAAAACCTGTTTTATCGGGAAGATTAACATCGCAAATTATAATATCTGGAATAAGTCCTAGAGCCATTTCCACACCATTGCTACCATCGGAAACATG
>NCDW01000104.1 GCA_002280395.1 Flavobacteriales bacterium 32-35-8 | reverse complement strand
AAGCGGTTGTTCAAATACACAAGCAACCCTATAAAAACTCAAGAAACGATAATATTGAGCTTATAAAAGCAAGGAAAAAAACCGACTATTCAAGGCTAGATACCTTAGCCGTAAAACTACAGGGAGGTCCTTTCAGTAATTTATATATTGATATTATTAAATATCCGGAATATATATTCGATATTGAAAATATTGAGTATTACAATTTTAGTTTTGATGAATCTACACAAATAGATAATAGCCTTGTTTATGTGGTGAATTTTGAACAAATCCCAGGCATAGAAACACCATTATACTATGGAAAACTCTACATCGATGCTGAAAATTTAGCCCTAAAAAGTGCCGTTTACAGCTTAAATGTTGAAAACAAACAATTGGCCAGCGAGATGTATGTGCGTAAAAAACCAAGAAAAGCAGATGTGTATCCTACCGAAGCGACATACAGGGTAAATTATAGAACCCAAAATGGCAAATGGCATTATGCCTACAGCAACATTTTACTAACCTTTAAAGTAGATTGGCAAGGAAAACTATTTAATAGCATATATACTTTAAACAGTGAAATGGCGGTAACCGATTGGAAAATCATGGACACTAAATTGGTTAAAAACAATAGCATGCTATTCCCATCAACCATTTTAACAGAACAGGTTTCTGGTTTTTCCGATCCCGCTTTTTGGGGCGAATACAATATTATTGAACCCGAAAAGTCTATTGAAACGGCCATCGAAAAAATAAAAAAACAGTTAGAACGCACCTAAAATATTCATATAATCATCTACAAAATTTAATAGGCACTTATTTGTCATTTAATACAAATAGGTGCCTAAATCATTTATAACATACACTTTTATAAAACTCGATTAAGTTTATTCAGCTTCTTTTTGCTTTTAGGCCATCCAAATAAAATTATTGTTGAATCAATTTCTACAAGCATTTTAGTTATGTTTGAAAGTGTAGATAATTTGATATGCATGATTACCCATATTCTGTTGTTCTAAAACATTTGATCAAACCCCTGGAATGACTATACCTAAAAAATCGATTCAAAGTTCATCCTAAATTTATTTTCTTAACTTAGTTATTCTGAAAAAACAAATTTTTTAAGAATTTAAATTTTAGAAATCATGAAAAAACTACAATTTAAAATAGACATAAAATCTTCCGATCAAAATGTTTTTGAAACCATGCTAGGACTTAAAAATATTGAAACCTATGAGCAGTGGACAGCGGAATTCAACCCAACCTCAACCTACGAAGGCCAATGGAAAAAAGGCGCTAAAATGTATTTTGTTGGTACTGATGACCAAGGCAACCGTGGCGGTATGGTTTCTGAAATTGCAGATATGATTCCTTCTAAATTTGTGTCCATTCGCCATTATGGCATGCTAGATGGCAACACCGAAATTACCGAAGGCGAACAGGTTGAAAAATGGGCTGGCGGATTGGAAAATTATTCATTTCATGAAAATAATGGCGTTACTACGGTAACCGTTGAGATGGATTCTACCGAAGAGTATGTAGACTATTTTAATACGGCTTGGCCAAAGGCATTGGATAAATTAAAAAGTATTGCGGAGAAATAAAAGGGACCTATTAAAACACCATCTTCTTCAACACCAAATACATGTTTTGTTCTTTTTTAATTAGGCGAATAATTCGCTTATTAAAAGAATATTGCTACCAAGTCATGGTTTTTGAAAGAAATTTATTTATTTTTAAGGCTAACTAAATGTCAATAAGACGTTTGATGTGTCATTAAAAATAACCCATTATGGAAATCCACAACCCAGTAGTTTGGTTTGAAATTTACACCGACAACCTACAAAGAGCCAAAATCTTTTACGAAAACGTATTTCAAATACAACTATCCGTATTGCCAACACCAGAAGACATGCCTCTGCAAATGTTGGCATTTCCATCTAATATGGAATCAAAAAACAGGACTTCTGGAGCCTTAGTGTACATGGAAGGTTTTAAAGCGGGCGGCAATAGTACCATCGTCTATTTTTACAGTAAAGATTGTGCTATTGAAGAAGCTAGAATTGAAGCCTTTGGAGGTAGTGTGTTTCGATCTAAAATGTCTATTGGAGACTACGGGTTTATTGTGTTGGCTTTAGATACCGAAGGCAATATGATTGGCATTCATTCCATGGAATGAATGTAATTTATCGCACCATAACACATGCCAATTAGTATTTGAAATTAAAACCATCTCATGAAAAATTCACTCTTCATTTTAACCTTTATCATTCTAGTTGACTGTGGCAGTCAACCCAATGTAAAGAGCAATTCCATAATCGGCATGGAATTTCAAGATTTTAAACAAGTCAATCAACTTGAAAACTACATAAAAATAAGTGACACGGTCATTTATGAAAATGGCACTTTCCCAAAATACGGCATACTTCATTTACGTGATAAAACTAATAATTTAGTAGTATTTAAAAGCCTTTCAATGGAATCAAATCAAGACATAAGGTTTAAGATTTTAGATACTTTAATCATTCCAAATCCCAATACATCTGAATTAGTAACCATTGGTTATTGCCAAGAAAATGAAGACAATAACGAAAATTTAATAGCACTAGTTGATAAGACAGACAGTTTAATGATTCAAAATATTAAGAAAGTCTGGAGAGCGAACACGACTTCTCAAAAAATAGAAAGCATCACGAGCCTAAAGAAAATTAATTGTTTAAATGAAGAAAGGCCTATTTAGGAATGTTTAAAATATGATAAATTATAGAGACTTACCAATTTGCTTATTCTTAAACCCTTCTATTAAATTTTTTAAGGCTCACATTCTAACTTTAATTATCATTGGGACTTGCTGTTCAAATCTAATCATTGGACAAACCGTCATTTCCAACTCTTCACTAGCAGAAAAAATCTATCTTCAATTAGATAAAGATATTTACACAACAGGTTCCACCATTTGGTTCAAGTCCATCGTCACAAAATCACTTGACAACACCCCTACCGATTTGAGCGGCGTGCTTTATGTAGAACTCATAAATGCTGAAAAAAAACTTATTGAGAAAAAACTAATTAAAATTGACAAAGGCATTGGCAAAGGTTATTTTGATTTACCTGAAACCATACAAGCTGGCACCTACCTCATCAGGGCTTATACAGAATGGAACAAAAACTTTGATAGCGATTTCTTCTTTGAAAAGTATGTGCAAGTGTTTACGCCACTCAATAAAAACAACAAAGAAAATGCCATTACTAATGCGACGTTAATTAAAGACGCAAACGAAGCCGACCATTTAAAAGCCGTTATCAATCCTCATGTTTTGGATAGTCTTCATAAAAACAAATTGCAACTTTATATCACTGTTGACGGCAAAAAGGATTCCATCGCTATTAAAAAAGAAAAGGACAATACTTATCAAATCGATTACATCATTCCAAAAGAAAGCCGGTTGGCAACTTTGGAACTCATAACCTCAAACCAAAAAGCATATTCCAAAACCATTGTATTGGACGAACAAGTTATTGACCTGCAATTCTTCCCAGAAAGTGGTGAATTGGTTCATGGATTATCAAGTAGAGTCGGCTTTAAAGCTTTGGATGCTTTTGGAAGCGGCACTGAAATTGAAGGTGATATTGTTGACCAAAATAATATATTGATTACCTCTTTTAAGAGCAACAGTTTAGGAATGGGAAGTTTTGAGTTGAACGAAGTGGATAGCACTAAAACCTATTTCACGAGATTGACTATCGAATCAAACAAAACCGACATCTTATATCCGTTACCAAAAATCGCTTCATTAGGAAATGTGCTATCTGTTTCAGAACAGGACAAAATTATCACCGTAAATACTTCATCCAATTATTTAAAAAACGATTCCATTTCCTTAAACGTAATCTTTAGGGGTACAACGCTTTATGATTTAAAGGCACAACTCAAAAATGGGGATCGAAAATTCATGTTCTCCAGTAATGACCTTCCAGAGGGCATTATTGTTTTCAAAATGATAGACGATAAAAATCAAGCTGTAGCAGAACGCATTTATTTCAACAAACGATTGGGAAACAACTTGAACATTAAAATAAATACCGATAAATCAATCTTCTCGAAACGGGAATTGACCACTATTAATGTTGAAACAACAGATATCAAAGGCGAACCGATACATGCCAATACTTCCGTTTTGGTCATCAACAAAGAACAATTGGGAGCCATGCAAAGTAAAAGGGACAACATTTCGTCTTATTTCTTGTTGAGTTCAGAATTGAAAGGACATATAGAAAATCATGGTCATTATTTTAAAAGCAATATTAATACTTCAGCAGATTTGGATGCGCTCATACTTACCCAAGGTTGGCGGCAATATAAATATGCCAAAACATTTACGGGACTTCCTTTTAAACCAGAAACGTCTCTAGCAGTTTCTGGTCATGTATCCAGTCAATTATCCCGAAGCAAAAGACGTCCAGCAGAAATTACCATGATGACTTTTGGAGAGCACAAAGAAGTGTTTGCGCAAACCACGGACAGTCTTGGTAATTTCAGGTTCAATCTATCGGATGAATATGGAAAAGATATGGGCATCGTATTGCAAAGTGCGAAAAAGTCTGGAACGGTGGTAAACTATAATTTTTTTATGAATAGGGAAAAATCGCCCGATATTACTTTTAACCATAAAAAGGCCGTTGAAAAATTGGATAGCATCGCAGAAATCTTCCTAAGAAAAGAAGATGAAAAAAAATTGGTCTATAATAATTTCTCGCTAAATTCAGATGATATTCTTTTAGACGAAGTCATTATTAATGCCTATAAACTGACCCCAAACCGTAAAAAAGTGATGGATCGATTTGGCAAACCCGATATGGTTATTGAAGGCGATGCCGTAGCCGCCTCCGAGAAAAAATGGTCCTTTGGGCTTTACAGTGTACTAATGTTTAGTTTCCCCGATAAACTTATAATAAGCAGAGCTAGCAATGGAGTTCTATATGCTAGGGCTTTTAATGGACAAATAACTTTAGTAGTAATTGACGGGATTCCCGTAAGGCCCGATGATTATGGGTTTATAGAAAGTATTCCTCCAAGCGAAGTGAGCAGCGTTGAACTAATTGAATATGCAAAAGATTTTAGGGGTTTATATTCTGAATTATTTCCTAGAGCTATAGAAAAACCAGACTATGGAAACGTTATCGCCATTTACACCCATGCTCAACAAGGATTACATGGCGTTCAGAAACCCAAAGGTATTATGAAAACAACCATTCCGATATTTTCGCAACCAAAAGAATTTTATGCGCCTAAATATAATAACATACAGGCAGACGATTTACAAAAACCCGATTTAAGGTCGGTGATCCATTGGCAACCTATATTGAAAACGGATGATTCTGGAATAGGCAAAACATCATTTTATAATGCGGATATAGCTGGCGAGATGATGGTTGTTATTGAAGCGATTGGTGATGATGGGGCTATTGGTTATGAAGAGTATGTTTATAAAGTTGAAGTTGAATAAAGAATTTTCATATTGAGCGCAGTCGAAATGCATTAATAATCTAATTAACAAGGTTTTCGACTGCGCTCAAACTGACAATAAAAACAACTTTATATATTTTTAAAACTTATCTCGAATAGTTAGGAGATTCATTCGTAATCGTCACATCATGTGGGTGACTTTCGTTAATACCACTTGATGTTATTTTTACAAACTGCCCCGTTTCTTTTAAGGTTTCAATATCCTTGGCACCACAATAGCCCATTCCGGCACGCAAACCACCAACGAACTGATGAATACTTTCATATAAATCACCTTTATACGGTACACGACCTACAATACCTTCAGGTACTAATTTTTTAATATCATCCTCAACATCTTGGAAATAACGGTCTTTACTGCCTTCTTTCATCGCTTCTACCGAACCCATACCACGATATGATTTGAATTTCCGACCTTCATAAATAATGGTTTCTCCTGGAGATTCTTTGGTTCCAGCTAATAAAGAACCTAGCATCACAGAGTCCGCTCCTGCTGCAATCGCTTTTGGAATATCACCTGTATAACGAATACCACCATCGGCAATCACCGGAACGCCCGAACCTTTAATGGCTGCTGCGACTTCCAATACCGCAGAAAACTGTGGAAACCCAACACCTGCCACCACACGCGTGGTACAAATAGAGCCTGGTCCAATTCCTACTTTCACGGCATCCGCACCAGCTTCCACCAAATATTTAGCGGCGGTGGCTGTTGCTATATTCCCAACAATGACATCCAACTCAGGAAACTTGGCTTTAATATCTTTTAAAACACTTACCACACCTTTTGTATGACCGTGTGCTGTATCAATAACCACGGCATCAACCCCTGCATTAACCAAAGCTTCGGTTCTTTCTAAAGCATCCGCGGTAACGCCAATAGCTGCTGCGACACGTAAGCGTCCGAACTTATCTTTATTGGCATTTGGCTTTTGGGTCAATTTTGTAATATCCCTAAAAGTTATCAAACCAGATAACTTGAAATGGTCATCAACAATAAGTAACTTTTCAATTTTATGCTGTTGCAGAATAATTTCAGCATCTTGAAGCGAGGTTCCCATCGGGGCAGTTACGAGATTTTCACTCGTCATCACCTCAACAATCGGTCTGCTTTTTTTATGTTCAAAACGTAAATCACGGTTTGTGACGATCCCTTTCAATACCCCATTTTCATCTACAATGGGAATACCACCAATGCCATATTCCGCCATGCACTGTTTTGCATCAATCACGCGAGCTGTAAGAGGCAAGGTTACTGGGTCTATAATCATACCGCTTTCTGCACGTTTTACCTTTCTAACTTTTAAAGCTTGTGCTTCAATCGTCATGTTTTTATGCAACACGCCTATACCACCCTCTTGAGCCATGGCAATCGCCATTTTACTCTCGGTAACGGTGTCCATAGCTGCTGAAACGATGGGCACGTTAATGGTAATATTTCGTGTAAATTTTGTTTGGATATTAACCTCGCGAGGTAAAATTTCTGAAAAAGCGGGAACTAAAAGGACGTCGTCGTAAGTAAGACCTTCCCCTACTATTTTATTTTGATGTGCAGTCATGGCAATTACTTTATAATTGCGTGCAAATTTAGGCTTTTTTTCATTCAAATTTTAATATTTATCACTAAATAACTAATGATACATACTAAATACTTTAGTTGCCTCATTATGGGCACTTTCAAAGCTTAAAGCGTTTAAATTATTTACTTTTTTAGATGTGAAATAAGAAAGCAGCTTTTCAGTAGGCATATTGCCTGTAAGTTCATCTTTCGCCATCGGGCAGCCACCAAAACCTTGAATGGCACCATCAAACCTCTTACAGCCCGCTTTGTAAGCAGCGTCCACTTTTTCAAACCAAGAGCCATAAGTGGTGTGCAAGTGCGCTCCAAACTCAATATCTGGGTATAGCGGAATTAAATTTGAAAATAAATAATGAATATTCTCTGGATTTGAAGAACCAATGGTATCGCTAAGCGAAATTATTTTTACGCCCATTTTAGACAATTTATAGGTCCACTCCCCTACGATGTCAACATTCCAAGGGTCGCCATACGGATTCCCAAATCCCATGGATAAATAGGCAACCACCTGCTT